>NZ_SMKS01000041.1:0-54373 GCF_004348435.1 Saccharopolyspora terrae
AACACCACCGTGCCGTGGCCTGCCGGTACGACAAACTCGCCCTCCGCTACGAAGCCACCGTGCACGTCGCCACCATCGACATCTGGCTCCGCAGCCTCACCAAGATCGGTTCCTAAACAGCTCCTAGACGCGGTTCGAAGGATGCGGCGAAGCCGCATCCTCTCTCACCACCCAAGGCGCTGGCACCGCCGCGGGTTCTTCAGCGGTTTCGTGGCGAGTACGCCGGGACGCGTCCACCCCATGGGTAAGGCGGAACACATCAGAAGCGGCGACGGAGTCCACGGAGGCGCTGCGCTTTCCCCTTCGGGGGTTTCCGCTACCCGCACCGCCACGCAAAACGACCCGCAACAGCTCCTACACCTGCGGCATCAGCAGCAGCCAGAACCCTCCGACCAGCAGCGATGCCAGTCCGATGAGGAACCACAGGAACATCCAAGCTCCGCCGCCGATGCCGGTGAGCCGCGCCAGCTGGTCGGCGTCGGAGTCCCCGGCTCGCCCGCGCCGGCGCTTGCGCCCCAGTTCGTTGAGCGGCCGCAGTCCGCCGATGAGCAGGAACCAGCACAGCAGCGCCGCGCACAGCGCCTGCCACGGCGGGCTCGCCAGCCACGACACCGCTCCGAGCGCGCCACCGGTGACCACCACCGACAGCACGCCGTAGGCGTTGCGCACGGCCAGCAGCACCAGCACCAGCAGCGCGATGCAGCCCCACAGCATCCACCGCGCCCGGTCGGAGGTGACCAGCCACGCGCCGCCCAGCCCCAGCAGCGACACCGCCGGGTAGCCCGCGAGCAGGGTGAACACCATGCCCGGCCCGTGCGCGCGACCCGTCGAGACGGTCAGCCCGGAGGTGTCGGAGTGCAGCCGGATGCCGTTGAGCTTGCGGCCGCTGAGCAGCGCGACCACCGCGTGCCCGCCCTCGTGGGCGATGGTCACCACGTTGCGCAGCGGCAGCCAGGTCCCGCGGTTGAGCACCAGGGCGAGTGCGATCACCCCGGCGATGAGCGCGGCGACGTTCCCGGAATCGAGGAGGCGCGCCGTCGCGTTCCGCACTAATTCGTCCACGGCGGAACCCTAACGGGTCAGCTGAAGTAGTTCGGCACGTCCAGCGGTCCACCGGCGGCGTCGAACTCGTCACGCACCGCGTCCCGCAGCGCACCGTCGGTGAGGTAGTCCACTGTGGTCAGCGCGAGACCGATGGCGCCGTCGATCACCGCCGCGTCGCCGGCAGCGGAACCGGCTGCGGCGGCGAACCCCTCGGTGTGCAGCGACAGGTTCGCATCACCCAGGCCGATCATCGGGTGGATGGCGGGCATCCGGAAGCTGAGGTTGCCCAGGTCGGTGGAACCGGTCAGGTAGTCCGGGACGATGCCGCGCGGCAGCGAGGTGCGACCGCGCCTGGCCTGGTGCTGCGCCCATCGGGCGGCGAGCGCGTCGTTGTGCCGGATCGGCAGGTAGGCGGGGTTGTGGTCCCAGTTCAGCTCGACCCCGCAGCCGGTCATCGCCGCGGCGCCGTGCGCGATCGACTCCACCCGCTGCGCCAGGTCCTGCAGCGAGCCCGGCTCGGCGGAGCGCACGTAGAACAGCGCAGCGGCCCGGTCGGGAACGACGTTGGGGCGCTTGCCCCCGTCGGTGATCACGCCGTGGATGCGATCGGTGGAGGGCATGTGCTGACGCATCGCCGCCACGCCCTGGTAGGTGGCCACCACCGCGTCCAGCGCGTTGCGGCCCATGAACGGCTGCGCGGAGGCGTGCGCGGCCACGCCGTGGAAGACGACCTCGACCTGCCTGCGCCCGAGGAACGGGTGGGTGGCGATGTCGTGCGAGAACGGGTGCAGCATCACCACGGCGTCGACGTCGTCGAAGACACCGGCCCTGGCCAGGTGCTCCTTGCCCCCGCCACCCTCTTCGGCGGGCGTGCCGAACAGGCTGACCCGGCCGCCGGTTCGCCCCGCGGCGGTGGCCGCGGCGAGGAATCCGCCGACACCGGCCGAGCAGATGATGTTGTGCCCGCATCCGTGACCGATGCCGGGCAGCGCGTCGTACTCGGCGAGCACCGCCACGTGCGGCCCGTCCGAGCCGACGCCGGTGCGCAGCGCGGTGTCCAGCCCGCCGACGCCGACCTCGACGTCGTGGCCGAAGTTCCGCAGCAGCTCGGCGGCCCGCGCGACCGACCGGTGCTCGGCGTAGGCCTCCTCCGGATCCGCGTGCAGCTCGTGGCTCAGCCCGAGCAGGTCGCCGCCGTGCTCGGTGACCCACCGCTCGACCTCGGCGAGCAGCGCCTCATCGGCACCGGCGTGCGCGGACCGCAGCGGCTCGGCCGAGGCCACGGCCTTCTCGGTGGCCGCGGCGACCGCGCGCAGGTAGGACTCATCAGGCTGAACCGGCTGTGTCACAGCACAGACTCTAAGCCGCCGGATGAGCCTCGACACCACCCTGAGCCCACCGGTGTGGCGCTCTGGGAGCGCTGAGCGGCCGCACCCGAACTCCCACCGCCGGCCGGGCAGGGAATCCGAGCGACGAAGAAATTGATTCCAGAAACAACCACCGGGAATCGAATGTCTAGGGATCACACCAGTTGAATTCCCGGAACACCGAGTTTCCCCCAGTTCGACACAACCCAGCGCTCGCTCATCACGCGCATTCAGGCAATCGATCGTTGGCGCGGGTGCACCTGAAAGAAAAAGATGATCAAGGTCGAGCTGGTGCAGCAGGGCGTCTGGCACATGGCCAAGGAATCGATGCCGCTGGCCGCCGGCTACCTCGCGGCGGTCACCCGCGAGCAGCTCGGCGACCGGTGCGACGTGCGGATCTTCAACGCCTCCGGCTCGATGACCCCGCTGGAGATGGCCGTCGACGTGCTCCGCGACGGGGTCCCGGACGTGATCGGCTTCTCGGTGCCTGGCTGGAACGTGCGCCAGTTCGCCGCGGTGGCCGAGACGATCAAGCAGGTGAACCCGCAAGCCGTGGTGGTCTTCGGCGGCAACCACGTGGCCAACCAGGCCGAACGGGTGCTGCCGCGCGACGTCGACGTGGACGTGGTGGTCAACGGCGAGGGCGAGGTGACCTTCGTCGAGCTGATCAACGCGGTGCTCGACGGCGGTTCGTTCGCCGACGTGCGCGGCATCTCCTACCGCGAGGCGGACGGCTCGATCACCACCACCGAGGAGCAGCCGCGGCTGGACGACATGGACGCGATCCCGTCCCCGATCCTCACCGGCGTGCTGCCGCTGACCGACGAGCGCGGCGACTTCCGCTACGACGTCGCGCTGATGGAGACCAACCGCGGCTGCCCGTACCACTGCTCGTTCTGCTTCTGGGGCGGCGCGGTGGGGCAGAAGGTGCGGTCGTTCCCCCGGGAGCGGTTGCGCGCCGAGCTGGAGGTGCTGGCCAAGGCCAAGGCGCACACCGTGGTCCTGTGCGACGCCAACTTCGGGATGCTGCGCCAGGACGCGGAGTTCATCGAGGACTTCATCGAGGTCCGCGAGCGCTACGGCTACCCGCGAGCGCTGGAGACCTCGTGGGCGAAGAACAAGTCCAAGGTGTTCCGCGACATCGTGCGGCGGATGCGCGAGGTGGGGCTGGGCAGCTCGTTCACGCTGGCGCTGCAGACGCTCAACGACTCGGTGCTGGACCTGATGAACCGGCGCAACATGAAGATCAACCAGTGGCGGGAGCTGGCGGAGTGGCTGGCCGTCGAGGGCCTGGACTGCTACGCCGAGCTGATCTGGGGCGTGCCGGGCGAGACGCCGGAATCCTTCCTGGAGGGCTACGACGAGCTGGCCAAGCACGTCTCCCGGATCGCCGCCTACCCGTTGCTGCTGCTGCCCAACACCGACTTTTCCGATCGCCGCGAGCTGCACGGGTTCGTGACGGTGCGCGGTCAGCGGGACGACTTCGAGTACGTGCCGCTGGTCCGCTCCACCAACCACGAGGAGACGGCGCACTTCGTCGCCCACCCGTCCCCTGCCCCGCAACTGCTCTCCGACGCGGGCTGACCGGCGCGGGACCGGTTCCGCTCCGCTGGGCCGGTCCCGCGCCGGATGTCATTTCTGCGTGATGACACCCGGACGCGCGTCGAGAACGCGGTGGGCCAGGAGGGTTCCGCCGACCACCGCGGCCGGGATGACCAGCAGCTGCAGCACCGGCACCAAGCACAGCAGGTAGGCGGGCAGGCCGAAGCCGAGCGTCATCGCCTTGTGCTCGCGCAGGCTCCGGTGGCGCTCGCCGAAGGCGAAGCCGCGCCGCTGGAACACCAGGCCCACCATCTCCAGGCTGATCACCCACGCGCCGAACAGCGAGCCCAGCACCACGCCCGCGATCTGCCCGGCGACGGGGACGAACCCGATCACCAGCAGCACCACGGCCCCGATCAGCGCGACGACCACGAGCTTGAGCGAGTCCCGCACTCCCCGGCCGAGCTGCCGGGCGAATCCGGCTCCGTCGTCGGAGGTGTCCAGCCCGAGCTGCTTCTCCGCCTGCTCGGCGATGTGCTCGTAGAACGGTCCGCCGATGAGCAGGGTGAGCGCGATGAACGAGATCGATCCCAGCACCGCCGCCGCGCCGACCAGCGCGGCGCCGAGCAGGACGCGCACTCCCTTGCGGGCGAAGTCGGCCCAGCCGTCGGCGAACGGGGTCATCCAGCTGGTCAGGTCACCGCTGAAGTAGATCAGCGTGCCCAGGCTCCCCAGCAGCAGCAACGCGCTGATCAGGGCGGGGATCGCGCCGAGCAGCAGCAGTTTCGGGCTGCGCAGGATGATGCCCGTTCCGGATCCCAGCGCGCGGACTCCGGCGGCGAACGAACTCATTCGACAACTCCCGTGATCGGCGATCTCGGACCACCGTACTGCGTGCCCGGTGAGCAGATTCACCGATCGACCGCAGACCGATCGACACCTGAGTTAGGTTAGCCTAGCTTGAACTGCTGCTTCGGGCGGTGAGCCCGGAAACGAACGAACAAGGACTCGGTGATGACTCCTCCCCCCAGCGTGATCGGCCGTCGAGGCTTCCTGATGGGCGCGACCGGACTCGTTGCGGCGGGCCTGGCCGCGTGCGGCAGCGGCGGCTCGACCCCGAGCGGGAACGCGCCCTCCGGCCCCGGATTCCCGGTACGCATCCCCAACCGCTACGGCGCGGCCGACATCCCGGCGGCACCGCAGCGCGTGGTCACCCTGGGCATCACCGACCACGACGTGCTGCTGCCGCTGGGCGTGATCCCGGCCGGCCTGACCAAGTGGGGACCGTGGGAGAGCGGCGTCGGGCCGTGGGTGGAGCCCATGCTGGGCGGGCAACGCCCGAAGGTCTTCGGCAGCGAGGTCGACGTCGAAGGCGTCATCGCCCTGGCCCCCGAGGTGACCATCGCGCTGCAGAGCGCGCTGACGCAGGAGCAGTACAACCGGCTGAGCAGCTTCGCTCCGGTCGTGGCGCAGCCGCCGAACTCCATCGACTACGGCATCGACTGGCGGGTGCAGGCCGAGGCCATCGGCCAGGCCCTGGGCAAGCAGGCAGAGGTCGCCGACCTCCTCGGCAAGACCCAGGCCCGCATCGACGAAACCCGCAAGGCCAACCCCGTTTTCGAGGGCAAGACCCACGTCGTGGTCCGCACCGACGCGGCGGGCACCTACGCCGCCTACACCAAGCAGGACGCCCGCACCGCGCTGCTGGAGCAGCTCGGGCTGCGCCTGTCCCCGGCGATCGAGGGCATGGACAGCGGCGGCAAGTTCAACGTCAAGGTCAGCAAGGAGCAGGTCTCGCTGCTCGACGCGGACGTCGTCATCGTCACCACCGCCAAGGCCACCGACGTCGAAGCGGTCCGCAAGGACCCGCTGCTGAACAACCTCCCGGCCGCCAAGCGGGGTTCCCTGGTCCTGCTCGACGACTACGACCTCACCATGGCCCTGGGTTCGGCAACGGTCTCCAGCATCCCCTACGCCCTCGACCACCTCACCCCCAAGCTCCTCGAAGCCCTCTCCTGACCGGCGGCCGGGATTCGAATTTCGCGCGAAATTCGAGGCCGAACTTCGGCGTTCGAATTTCGCGCGAAATTCGAATCCCCCTGAACTCGGGCGTGTCCGCACAGGTCGGGAGCTTGGCTTTCACATTTCGCGCGAAATTCGAACTCTCGGGACTACGCCTTGAGGGAGTCGACCAGGTCCTTCCAGGGTTCCCACGGGGAGTCCGGGTCGGGCTGGTGGGCGGTGACCATGTCACCGTCCCGGCCGATCGCGAAGAGCGTGCAGGCACCGTCCGGGCGGCTGATGGCGACCGGGTCGCCTTCGAGCTCGCCGCCCAGGTCCGTCCACGCCGACCAGCCGCCGTGGGCTGACTGCTGCTCGGCGGTGTGGATCGCGCCCGCGGTGTCGCGGACGAACACCTCCAAGCGGCCGTTGGGGTTGAGCCCGATCGCCGGGGTGCCGACGAAGTCGCCGCCCAGGTCGGACCAGTTCCCGCCCTCGCCGGGCCGTTCCATGCTGTACAGCTGCTGGTCGTCGCCGACCGCGAGCAGCACGACCACGCCGTCGGCGAGGGTCACCACCACGGGGTCGCCGGCCATGCTGCCGCCGAGGCCCTTCCACTCCGACCAGCCCGCGCCCGCGGTGCCCTGCGTGGACATCACGACCTCGCGCTTCGAGTTGCGGGCGAACACCGACACGGCGCCGTTCGCCCCGAGCGCGATGGCCGGACGGCCGATGAGGTCGCCGCCGTGGTCGTCCCAGTCGGTCCAGTGCCCACCCCGACCGGCCTGCGCGGCGCTGTGCAGCTTGCCGTCCTTGCCGACCGCGAACAGCGCGAGCGCGCCGTCCGGCCGCAGCACCGCCACCGGGTCGTCCTCGATCTGACCGCGCAGACCGATCCACGGACTCCACTTCGCACCCTGCTGCGGGCACGACGACGTGATCACCTCACCGTGGCGGTCGCGCACGAAGACGACCATCCCGCCCGAAGGTTCGCGCACCACGACCGGACGCCCGTCGGGCTCGCCACCGATGCCCAGCCACCCGACCCAGTCGCCACCGGGCGAGACCTGCCAGGCGGTGACGACCTCACCGGACGTCGACGTCGCGAACGCCGACAGCGCACCGTCGGGACCGGGCAGGATCCCGGACCCGAACACGGTCGGCACCACCGGCTGCGGCGGCGGAGGCGGAGCTGGAGCAGGCGCCGGAGGCTGCTGCTGCGGCCGACCCTGCGGCGGCTGGCCAGGCTGCGGCGGCCCAGGAGAAGGCGGCGGCACCGGCGGCTGCCCCTGGTTCGGCGGCTGCGGCGGCACCGGCGGCTGACCGGGCTGCGGGGGCGGATTCGGTCCGGGCGGCGGCGCCACGTTCAACGCCCGCTCGGTGTCCTGGATCAGCCGTCGCGCCTCAGCCTCGTGCTGGTCGTAGCGGTCCCGGTACTGCTTCGCGGGCCTCTGCACGGCGGCAGCGATCTGCCCGGCCGTGCGATTCGAGTCCTCTCGCTCTTCCTTGATCGCCGCTTCCAGGAACTTGTGCGCCGCGTAGTTGACGTTCAAGACCTGCTCCGGTGCGCCCCAATCCTGCGACGGGCGCTGCTGGAACACACCCAGCGAGTCATGGTCACGCGCACCATCGATGTTCGACATCCGGGATTCGACCAACCCGGTCTCAAAGGCGGCGAGCAGGAGCTTGTAGGGGACCTGCATCTCCTTAGCGACCAGGTAAACGGTTCGCATGACCTCGGGGTCGGGAGGTCCCGGCTTACCCATTCGCGGGGGCGGACCGGGCGGTGCAGGAGGAAGCGGCGCGGGGCCAGGCGGAGGCGGCGGAACGGGCTGCTGCCCCTGCGGAGGCTGTCCCTGCGGAGGCGGCGGTGGAGTCGGCGGCGCGCCACCGAGAATCGGCAACGTCCAAGGTCGACGGTCGTCGCACGCCGGCGAATTCATCACCGAGATGTGGAAGTGCTTCGTGTGCGGGTTGCTCCCGCTGTACTTGGTCCACTGCCACGGACTTTGCCCCGGTCGGCTGTCCATGATCAGGCCGTTGGCGATCACGTACTTGATCCGCGGGTCACGACTGGCCGCGAGTTCGTCGGTGATTCGGTTGATGTCGACGCCGTTCTGAGGATCGTGCGTGATGTCCACCGCTGTCACGATTCCCGGCCCGACCCACGGATTGTGGTCGCTGTCCCGAGATTGGTGCGAGGCATCACCGATGGTGCCGTCGCTAGCTTTGTTCCGCTGTGGGAACGCCGCGTCGAACTGGGCGAGCAGTGTCTCCAAACTGCCCGCAAGTCGCCAGTTGGCCATTTTTCTCCCCTTGTGTTCCTGAACCTGTACGTCTGCGGGAGTTCAGGGACCGATCAATCCGAGTAGAGGTGGGTTCGTTCGACACGGCGGTCGCCGCAGACCGTGCCGAAGTTCCAGTCCAGCGTGATCGGCTCGGTGTTGTCCGGCGGGTAGATGCGCACCTTCGCCGGGTCGTCAACGCAATCACCTGTCTGGTAGATCCAGTACAGTTCCTGGGCCACGCCCTCACGGGTGCCGATGCTCATCCATTCGGCAGGCGGCGTCCCCGCCTTGTCCACGAACGTCGCAGGCATCACGGCGCCGGCTCCGTCGAGGAACTCGATCCTCGCGTCGCCGTGAACCGTGCACGCCTTGGCCCCGACGTTCGCCAGCCGCAGCTTCGTTCGTGATCCTCCGACGGGCTGCGTGGGATCGTCGTGCAACCCGACGAGCGTGTCCGGGTAGAACCGGGCTCGGAGCTGCGACGTCTGACAGGGCTTCTGCGTCGGAATTTCCTCCGGATGACTGACCTTCGTCTCCGATGAACTGCCTTGCTCCGAGGCCTCCCCCGAGCTGCTCGTCTCGCTCCCCTCCGGCGCCGGCTGGGTCACCGTCACCGTCGCCGGTGGTTGCTGCGCCTGCGGCGCTTGCTGGCCGCAGGACACCGTTACCGCCGCGGTCGCGGCGATCAACGCCCCCAGGCGCTTCCCCCTGATTTCCAGCACTTCGCGGACCTGTCCTCCCCTGTTGTGCATCGGCCGAGCGTTCGGCCGGAATCCGGGGCGGGAGTCTTCCAAGCGGGTGATGTTCTCCAGGGCCATTTCCGCGAAAACGATAGGTAGATCACTGAATCAGCCGAGGCGGTGGCGATGAATGGCCAGCAACGCAACCCGATCGGCGGTATCCCCATTTCGCGGACGATTGTTATTCGGGCGCGGAATGGGTATTTCCACTTGCACCGCATGCTATTTCGGAATGCGAAAACGGCCGTTGCCGACCCCGGAGGTCGGCAACGGCCGTTTCGGTTGCGCCAGAAGTGATCAGGCGATGATGCGGATCGGGTCCTCCAGCAGCGAGGTGAACTGCTGCAGGAACGCGGCACCCACCGCGCCGTCGACGGCGCGGTGGTCCGCCGAGAGCGTCACGCGCAGGATCTTGCGCGCCACGAACTCGCCGTCGCGGACCTGGACCTCGTCGCGGGCCGCACCGACCGCCAGGATCGCCGCCTCCGGCGGGTTGATCACCGCGCTGAACTGCTCGATGCCGAACATGCCCAGGTTGGAGATGGAGAAGGTGCCACCGGACATCTCGTCGAGCTTCAGCTTGCCCTCGCGCGCCCGGCCTGCCAGCTCGCGGCTCTCGGTGGCGATCTCCGAGACGCTCTTGCGGTCCGCGTCCTTGACCACCGGCACCACGAGACCGCCCTCGATCGCCACCGCGACGCCGAGGTTGATGCGCTTGTGCTGCAGCATCTTGTCGCCCGCGAAGGAGACGTTGACCGCCGGGTTGGCGCGCAGTGAGGTCGCCACGGCCTTGACGATCAGGTCGTTGACGCTGATCTTCGGGCCACCGGCCGACTGCAGGCGCTCGTTGAGGCTCGCCCGGAACTCCAGCAGTTCGGTGACGTCGATGGCGCTGGTCAGGTAGAAGTGCGGCGCGTTCTGCTTGCTCTCCGTCAGGCGCTTGGCGGTCACCTTCCGGATGTTGGACAGCGGGATCTCCTCGACGTCGTCGTTGACGACGGCCGGAGCGCTGGCCTGCGCGGCCGGAGCCGGGGTGGGCTCGGCCGGAGCCGCCGAGGCCGCGGCCTCGATGTCGGCGCGGATGATGCGGCCACCGGGGCCGGTGCCCTGCACGGTGCCCAGGTCGACGCCCTTCTCCTTGGCGACGGCCTTGGCCAGCGGCGAGGCCTTCGGCTTGCTCCCGGACTCCGCCGGGGCCGCGGTCCCCCCCGGAGCAGCGGCCGGGGCCGGAGCCGCGGGCGCTTCCTCGGCTGCCGGTTCGGCTGCGGCCGGAGCGGGTGCGGCGGGCGCCGGAGCCGCCTCGGCGGCGGAACCGGAACCGTCGCCGAGGACCGCGATCGGCTCACCGATCGGAACGGTCGTTCCGGCCTCGACCAGGATCTTCTCCAGCACCCCGTCGTCGTAGGCCTCCAGCTCCATGAGGGCCTTGTCGGTCTCGATCTCGGCCACCACTTCGCCGCGCGCGACCTTGTCACCGACCTGCTTGTGCCAGTTCGCGATCACGCCCTCCTCCATGGTGTCGGAGAGCCTCGGCATCTGAATGTCAGTCATCGTCTTCCTCGGGTGAGCACGGGACTCAGCGGCGGCGGCCCACCGCGTCCAGGGTCTGGTGAACGGCGGTGGTCAGCGACTCCGCGGACGGCAGGGCGGCACGTTCCAGCGGCTTGGCGTAGGGCAGCGGCACCTCGGCCGCCGCGACCCGCCGCACCGGGGCGTCGAGGTAGTCGAAGGCACCGTCGGAGATCGAGGCCGCGATCTCCGCGCCGATGCCGTAGGTCAGCCAGTCGTCCTCGGCGACCACGGCGCAGCCGGTCTTGCGCACGGACTGCACCACGGTGTCGCGGTCCAGCGGGCGCAGGCTGCGCAGGTCGATGACCTCGGCGTTGATGCCCTGCTCGTCGTGCAGCTTCTCGGCGACCTGCTGCGCGACCACGGCCATCCGCGAGTAGCCGATGATCGTGATGTCGGTGCCTTCGCGGGTCACCTTCGCCTTGCCGATCTCGGCGGGCTCCACCACGTCCGGGACCTCGCCCTTGGTGTTGTAGAGCGCGAGGTTCTCCAGGAACAGCACCGGGTCGTCGTCCCGGATCGAGGCCAGCAGCAGCGCCTTGGCGTCGGCGGGCGTGCTCGGCGCGACGACCTTCAGGCCCGGCACGAACGCGTAGTACAGCTCGATGTTCTGCGAGTGGGTGGCGCCCAGCTGCTGACCGCCGCCGCCGGGGGTGCGCAGCACCATCGGGACGCTGGTCTGGCCGCCGAACATGCCGTAGATCTTGGCGGCGTGGTTGACGATCTGGTCGAGGGCGACCAGCGAGAAGTTGATCGTCATCAGCTCGACCACCGGGCGCAGGCCCAGCATCGCGGCGCCGACGGCCGCACCGACGAAGCCCTCTTCGGCGATCGGGGTGTCGCGCACGCGCTTCTCGCCGAACTCCTTGAGCAGGCCGGCGGTGATCTTGTAGGAGCCTTCGAAGACTCCGATCTCTTCGCCGATGAGGAGCACGTCCTCGTCGCGCCGCATCTCCTCCTGGAGGGTGTCGTGCAGCGCTTGGCGATAGGTCATGAGGGCCAAGGGATTTCTCCTGGACAGCGGTCAAGAGCGGCCCGAGGACCGGGGTTTCCCGTTTGGCGTCGAGAAACCCCGGTCACCGGGTTGCGATACGTGTGGCGGGGTGTCGCAAAAACCGCAAGGGGACTTGAGGATTCGACCCGTCAGTTGTGCACGAACAGCGGGTCGGCGGGCAGCCGTCGCGAGTCGTTGGCGACCGGCGTGGCGTAGGTGTAGTCGAACAGCGTCTCGACGTCGGGGTGCGGGCTGTCGTCGGCGAAGGCCACGGCGGCGTCCGCCTCGGCCTGCGCCTTGGTCTCGAGCTCGACCGCGGCGTCCTCGTCGAGGACACCGGCGTTGATCAGCTCCGCGCGGAAGTTGGCGACGGGGTCGGCCTGCTTGGCCTTCTCCATCGACTCCTCGTCGCGGTACTTGCCCGGGTCGACCACGGAGTGGCCCTTGAGCCGCTCGCTGACCAGCTCCAGCAGCGCCGGACGGCCGGTCTCGCGGGCCTGCTCGACCAATCGGGAAGCCGCGTCGCGGACCGCGAGGACGTCGTTGCCGTCCACCCGCTCGCCGTGCATCCGGTAGGCCGAAGCCCGCTTGTACAGCTCCGACTCCGCCGAGGACTTCTCCACGGTGGTGCCCATGCCGAGCTGGTTGTTGATCACCACGAAGATGACCGGCAGGTTCCACAGCGCGGCGATGTTCAGCGCCTCGTGGAAGGCGCCGATGTTGGTGGTGCCGTCGCCCATCTGGCACATGACGACCTGGTCACCGGAGCGGTAGTCGATGGCCAGCGCGGCACCGGTGGCCAGCGGGATCTGACCGCCGACGATGCCGTACCCGCCGAGCAGACCGGCTTCGACGTCGAACATGTGCATCGAGCCGCCCCAGCCCTTGGAGGTGCCGGTGGTGCGGCCGTAGAGCTCGGCCATGACGCGGCCGGGCTCGATGCCCTTGGCGATGGCGTAGCCGTGCTCGCGGTAGTTGGTGAACAGCAGGTCGGTCTTGCGCAGCGAGCGCATCAGGCCGACGACCGAGGCCTCCTCACCGAGGTTGAGGTGGCAGTAGCCGCCGATCTTGGCCTGCGTGTAGCCCTGCGCGGCGCGCTCCTCGAAGCGGCGGATCAGGGTCATCTCGTAGAAGTAGTCGCGCAGCAGCTCGGGCGACTCCCCCGTGAAGCGGCCACGCTCAGCGGCCCGCGCCGAGGTGGAGCGCCGCGCCTTGGTCGCGCCGGTGCGCGTGGACGGCTTGCTGCGGGTGGCGGTCTGTGCCATCGCGGATCCCCTTTTCTCTTGCCTCTAGCGCTTCTTGGGCGGTGCTACGTGGACCGGCAGGCCGAGGGCGTTCATCGCGGCCTCCATGCCGACCTCGCCGAGCGTCGGGTGCGCGTGGATGGTCTCGGCCAGCTCGTCGAGGGTGGCCTCCAGAGCCATGGCCAGCGCGCCTTCGGTGATCAGGTCGCTGGCGGCGTGGCCGATGATGTGCACGCCCAGGACCTCGCCGTACTTCTTGCCGGCGACGATCTTCATGAAGCCCTCGGTGTCGCCGTAGCTCTGCGCGCGGCCGAGCGCGGCGAAGGGGAACTTCGCGGCGATGACGTCGTGCCCGGCGTCCTTGGCCTGCGCCTCGGTCAGACCGACGGAGGCGACCTCGGGGTGGGTGAAGGTGGCGGCCGGGATGACGTTGTAGTCGATCGCGGCGTGGTGCCCGGCGATGGTCTCGGCGGCGACGACGCCCTGGTGCGAGGCGACGTGCGCGAGCAGCGCCTTGCCGGTCACGTCGCCGATGGCGTAGACGTGCTCGACGTTGGTGCGCAGCTTGTCGTCGACGGTGATGAAACCGCGCTCGCTGGTGGCGATCCCGGTCTTGTCGAGGTCGAGGCTGGCGGTGTTGGGCTTGCGGCCCACGCCCACCAGGACGATGTCGGCGTCGATCTGCTGCGGCTTGGCGCCGTCCACGGTGACCTTGAGAGCGCCGTCAGCCTGGTCGACGCGGGAGACGGTGGCCTCGGTGAGGACCTTGATGCCGCGCTTGGTGAAGGAGCGGCCCAGCGCCTTGCCGACCTCGGCGTCCTCGGCCGGGACGAGGGTCTTCTGCATCTCGATGATGCTGACCTCGCTGCCCAGGGTGGAGAACAGCGTCGCCCACTCGGCGCCGACCGCGCTGCCGCCGATGATGGCGATGCGGTTGGGGACCTCGGTGAGGCCGAACGCGCCGTCGGAGGTGATCACGCCGGGCAGGTCCGCACCGGGCAGCGGCAGCTGCACGGGGACCGAGCCGGTGGCGATGATGACGTCGGTGGCCTTGACCTGGTCGATCGGCTTCGCGCCGGTCGGCTCGGCGGCGTAGCGGGGGCCGTCGGCGCCCAGCGGGGACTCACCGGTGGCGTAGACGTCCGCGGTGGTCGGGCCGGTGAAGCGGGCGTGGCCGTTGATGACGGTGACGCCGTTGCCCTTGAGCAGGCCCGCGACGCCGTCGGTCAGGCCCTTGACGACGCTGGCCTTGCGACGGGTGATCGCGTCGTAGTCGACGCTGACGCCTTCGACGTTGACGCCGAAATCGGCGGCGTGCAGCACGGTTTCGTAGACCTCGGCGGACCGCAGCATGGCCTTGGTCGGGATGCAGCCCCAGTTCAGGCACACACCCCCGGTCCGCTCCTTCTCCACCACGGCCACCGAGAGGCCGCGCTGCGCGGCCCGGATCGCGGCGACGTAGCCACCGGGGCCGCCGCCCACCACCAGAAGGTCGAACTCCTGCACTTCGCTGTGCTCCTTTGAACGCACGCGCCGGTTACCGACGACCCGTCTTCGTGAGCGGGCCATCCTCACCCAGAGTGTCGTGAGCACGACCACTTCCGCGCTATGCCCAGCCGCCCAGACTTTAGGACGACCAACTGTGCACATCGCACAGTCCATGCCGTGACGGGCACAACACGTGGCACCGCGGTTACAGAAGGCAGCCGCGATCCCCGTCACAAACGGAACGCCGGCAGGCACAAAACCCCAGCACCTGCGGTTACGCCCGCTACCTGCGAAAAGAACCCAAAATTTTCCAACTATGCCCACTGCACAATTGCCGCGTCGTAACCTGGGGCGCGTGACGGAGCGACGCACGATCTCCAGCGGCTCGACCTTCGAAGATCAGATCGGGTTCGCGCGCGCCGTGATCGACGGCGACCGCGTCCACGTGGCCGGCACGACCGGCTCCTCCGCCGCTACTTCGGCGAAACCCGCCCAGCCGGAACCATCCTCATCTGCGACCTCATCGACCCCCGCATGAAGATCGAGATCGAAGTAGAAGCCCGCCGACCGACCAGCTGACCCGGACGAGCCCCCGGGGTCGTGGGCAGCTCCAACCCGAACAGCCCACGACCCCTTCCTCTCAGCCCGTCAGGTGGCCGGCGTGGAGTCCGCCCGCGCCTCGTTCGATTCGTCCGGGGTCTTCCGCCAGGTCTGCCAGGCGCCGAGGGCGCATCCGGCGCTGAGCACGCAGAGCAGGACTATGCCGACGACGGCGAAGCCATATCCGGCCGAACCCGGCCAGGTACCGATGGTCGCCCAGGGCACCGTCGGCCCAGCGGCGTTACCGGGGTCGTCGAAGCCGACGGGCACCGGCTTGCCGACGTCGGCGGGACTCAGCTGCGAACCGCCGAACGTGTGCCGAATCCGCTGACCGGTCTCGTTGATCGTGACCTCCGCGGCGCACTGCCAGGTCGTCCCCAGCATCGACACGTCCCGCTCGCAGCTTCGCGCGACCGCCGTGCCGGTCGGCTCGACCTCCAGCTGCGAACCGCTGACGAACCAACCGTGCAGCAGGAAGGCCCCGTAGCCGAAGACGACGGCCATCCCCAGGCTGAACCCGACCAGGTAGCGTTCGAAGCCATCCAGCTCGCCCCGACCTCGACCCGGTCGAACACCTCGGTACAACGACCACGCGCTGAGCCCGACGAGCAGCACCTCGGCCGGAACGGCCAGCCCGTAGTTCGGCGCGGGCTGCGCGACGCGCCACCCGTCGTGCACCGAACCCCTGGCGTCCGAATAGGACAGATCAACCCGCTGCCCCGGCACCGCCTCGTCCACCCGGGCGGCCGACACCGACAGCACCCCGTCCGGAGTCCGGACCTCACAGCTCGACAGAAGCCCGAGGTAGACCCACTCCGGCGAGCAGGCCAGCACCTCCCCCTGCGCCTCGACAGGACCGCCCTGATCGCGATCAGCCAGGAAGTACCCGTAGTGCAACAGCGCGGCCAGCAACAACACCACACCGCCCACGATCCGAACAGGCGCCCGTTTCCGCTCTTCCGACTTGCTCACTGCCCATCCTCGTCATGCGGAAAGATCTGCCCGCGCATGGTCCGATCACGTTCGGTCTGGGCCTTCTCCTCGTCATCCTGGAGGTAGCCCTTGTTCGCTTCCTTCGCGCCTTCCTTGATGGCCGGAACGGCATCTCCGACACCAGGTGCGAGGTGTCCGATATCGCCGGAGCGGGCTGCTCGGATCCAGTTCTGGCCGTCGGTCATCCCCTTGCCCGCCGCGTTGTCGACCGCCTCAGCCGCGCGTCCGACAGCGGTCCCCGACAGCGGTCCGCTGGACGGCGCGTCGGCCCGAGCGGTCAGCCGGTCGTAGCCGAGCCCGGAAGCGTCTCGCCCCTCAGCGATGTCCTGGCGGTCCCGCTCCCAGTTCTCCCTCGCCTTCTGATCGAACTGGTCGGCCTTCTGCCTCAGCTGATCGGCTTGGTCGTTACGCCGCTGCGTGAAGTCGTCGAGCTTCTGATCCCGCGCCTCCTGCTTGTCGGCGCGACGGTTCATCTGGTCCGCGAGACCTTCTTCCCTGCGCTTGAGGGCACTGTCCAGGGGATTGTCCCCAGCGCGGTTGGCCGCGCTCTGCGCGAGTTCGTCAGCGCGGCGGCGCAGCGCATCGGTGGCACCGCGCGCGACCCCACCAAGCTCGTCGAGCGCGCGGAAGAGGGTCTTGAGGTGCTGAGCGATCTTGCCCGCGATCTCGACGACCTTGATCCCCGCTCGGGTGATGAAGGCCGCCACCGAAGCGCCTGCGGTTGGGACGGACGCGGCCATCGCGGGCAAGCCCCAGGTCAACAACGTCCCGGCGAGCTCCGCGATCAGGTCGCGGATTAACGCCCGCGTCGCCGCGACGCACACGCCCGCCGTCTTGATCTTGCTCGCCGCGGTCGCAGCCCCGGCGCTCGCGTTGGTGACGTGCCCGGCAAGTGTCTTCGCCTCGCCCCGGTACGCCTCACCTGACTGCTCTTGCCATGAGTCGACGTCTCGCAGCGCTGCCTCGTACTGGGCTCCGACCTCCTTCAAGTGGTCGGAGATGTTCTTGAACGTGTTCGAAGCCGCTTCGATCGCCGGCGGATCACCGGCGAGGTCGTCGAACGGCTCGCGGATGAACCCGACGTTCTCGATGATCCACCCGACGGCCGACGACGCCAGAGTGCCCAGCGGGTCGACCACGGCACCCGCCGCATCAAGCCCCAGCGAGGCAACGTCGATGCCCAGCTGAACGGGCTCGATCTCCTTGCGCAGCTCCTCGTCGACGCCGTCGCCGTTGGTGTCCTTCTTGATGGTCTCCGCAGGGTTGTTGAGGTTGGCGCCGATGTCCTCCATCGTGTCGAGAGGCCCGGCACCGGTGAACATCTTCCCGTCATCTTGTGGCTTCGCCACCAAATCGTTCATCGCACGGCTCCCTCGACCTGGCCCTTGCCGTACTCATCGCGTTCGCGCATCTCCTTCGCCGAGTCCAGAACTCGGTTGCCGGAGGCGTCCACTGCCTTGGGCAGTTGCTGCAGCATTTGCCGGGCCGCTGCGATTTCCTCGTCGAAGAGCTGTGCCCACGGAGCGCAAAGCACGCCCATGGACTCCTCTTCGACCTTCACCTCGGTCGCGGCGTCGTGCGCCTTCTGCAGGGCCTCGGTGATCTCGCCAGTCAGCTGCTGGCCGTGCTTGTGAACCGCGTTCGGGTCTGCCTTCATCCCGCTCATCGACGGCCTCCACGAGGGTTCCAGTCGTCGAACTCGTCGTACTCGTCCAGCTCGATGCTCGGCGTCGCTGAACGCCGGGATTGATCCTGAGGCGTCCCGGCTGCGTCGGCCTTCGCGATTCCGGATTCGACCTGCTCGCTCAAGAAGTTCATGGCTTCCCCATCCCCGAGCATCGGACGCATGCTCTCCTGGGCTGCCTGAGCGGCTTTGGCCTGGGCGGTGCGAATCGTATCGATGATCAAGCGCCCGAGAGCGTCATGTCCGAGCTGCATCGCCTTCGGAGTGAGCCGCAGCTCCTCGATCGCGCCACCGATGCCGGCTGCCACCTCGACGCTTCCGTCGGGGCTAGTCGCCTGACCTCGGGCATTTTGCATGGCCTCTTGCGAGGCCTCCAACTGCCGCTGGAGCTGCTCGGCCTTCTTCTCGAAGTCCTCCAGATAGCGATGCGGATCCATGTCCCCCCGTTCGTCTGCGGCGTTCGACGTCCGTAGTTACCAGAACCGCCGAGTCATCGGTGAAGCTTTTATCAAATCCATCGTCGGCCGGACATCAGCTCTGCTGGTTGTCGCGGAGGTTGAGGGTGGACAGGGCGAGGGAGAGGGAGACGTAGGCGGTGCGGCCGTGGAGGGGTTGGCCGATGAGGGTGGTGATGCGGTGGAGTCGGTTGAGGACCGTGTTGCGGTGGCAGTGCAGGCGGACGGCCGCGTTGGCGGTGGAGCAGTTCTCCTCCAGCCAGGCGGTGAGGGTGTCCAGGAGCATGTCGCGCTCCTTGGGCGGCAGTTCCAGGACCGGGCCGAGCTGGGTCTCCAGCAGGCGGTGCGCCAGGTCCGGTGACTGCACCAGCAGGGCTTCGGGGAAGCGCTCCTCCAGGGTGACCAGTTCGGCGGTGCCGTGGGCCGAGGTGCCCAGCGTGGTCAGGGCCAGCTGGTGGGCGAGGCCGATCTCGGCGAGGCCCTGCACCTTCGGCGAGACCGCGACCCGGGCGCGGGCCAGCGGTCGCAGCGCGTCGAGCGCTAGCGCCGCGGGGTGCTGCTCCAGGGCGACCAGGCCGACGAGGGAGTCCGCGCGGACCTGCCAGACCGAGCGGAAGTGCAGCGCGGCCAGCGCCTCGGAATGCCCGCGCAGCGCGAAACCGCCGTCGTCGGTCATCTCGGCGACCACCACCAGGTACGCCCCGCCGGTGGGCAGGTCGAGCTCCTTGGCCGTGCGCTGGGCGAAGGCGACGTCGCGGGCGCGGCCGGCCAGCAGGTCCTCCACCAGGGCGTGCCTGCGCTGGTCGTCGCGGCGCAGCCGCTCCAGCTCGGTGTTGCGGTAGAAGGTCGACAGCGTCGAGGACAGGCCGTCGATGACCCGCCAGATCGACGTGGCCACGCCCAGCACCGAGTCCGGGTCGGCGCCGTCGCGGTGCGCCTGGTCGACCAGCGCCTCCCACACCACGCGCCCGCCCAGCCGGAAGGTCCGCAGCATGACCTCCAGCGGCACGCCCTGCTCGGCGCGACGGCGACCGATGGCGGCGGCGACGTCGTCGTCCCGATCGGAGATGTCGACCTCGCCGCTGAGGATCTGCAGGATCCGCTCCAGGTACTGCCGACAGCCCTCCCACAGGTCTTCCTTGGGCACCGGCCGGTAGTCGGTCCACTCGGGGTTGTCGGTGAAGATCGCGGACATCAGCCGCTCGGTCAGCACCGGGACGTCATCCAGTCCGGCTTTGGCCAGCGCGCGGGTCACTTTCGGGAGATCGGCAGGATCGGCTACCACGCCCTGCGACAATACCGGTCACGGCGACGTGGCGAGGCCGAGAACGCCGATCCCACCCCCGACGGCACGACGCCGCAGGGTCACTGATCCATCACCTAGAGCGAGCGGGATTCGACTCCGGTGAACCCGAAATCCGGTCGCCGCCAGAATGTTCCGCATCACACCAGAAAGTTGTGACGAAGGCGTTAACGCTGCCGCCTCTCGCGCCGACACCTGGTGTGGGACGACTTCTCCGGCACTCGCCGGGAGCCCCCACCTCCTCCACTCCGCACGACATTTCTCAGGGAGAGCAGCGCGATGCAGATCAACAGCCGCACGATCGTGTCGGTTGTAGCGACGGTTTCGATGGTCGTCATGACCGTTCTGCTCGCGGTGTTCAGTCCTCCGGCCGATACGGGCCAACAGATCGAGCCGGCCGCCAACCAGGCGCCGATCGTCTCCGAGCGCTGACGCGCGTCATTCGCGGCGGACGTCGCCGGCCGGTTTGTCGTTGCGCAGACCCGAGAACCTGGGGTGCCGGAGCTTCCCGTCGCCGGTCCACTCGCTGAAGCCGACCTCGGCGACCAGCTCCGGCTCCACCCAGTGCGTCCCCGGTTCCCGGATCGTGTCGTGGAACGGTGAGTCCGCGCGGGCGAGCTCGTCCAGCTTCGCGGACAGCTCGCGCAGCGTCCGCTCGTCGTACCCGGTGCCGACCTTGCCCGCGTAGCGCAGGCCGTCGGAGTCGTAGTAGCCGACCAGCAGCGCGCCGAAACCGGACCGGGAGCCCTTGGGGTCGGTGTAGCCGCCGATCACGAACTCCTGGCCGGAGACGCACTTGAACTTCAGCCAGTCCCGGCCGCGCCCGGACCGGTAGGGCTGATCCGCCCGCTTGGCGATCAGCCCTTCCCAGCCGCGCGCGCACGCCTGCGCGAAGAACTCCTCGCCGTCGCCGCTGCGGTGCTGGCTGAACCGCAGCGGGTCGGTGAACTCGAAGCACTCGCGCAGCAGCCGCTTGCGGGTCCGCAACGGCAACCGGGTCAGGTCCACGCCGCCGAAGGCGATCAGGTCGAAGACGTAGTAGTGGACCGCGACGCCGGTGCGCCGGGCGGTCGCGGCGTCGGTGAGGTGCATCCGCTTCTGCAGCCGGGCGAAGCTCGTCTGGTCGCCCTCGAAGGCGACGACTTCCCCGTCCACGACGAAGTTCGGCGCGTTCTGAGCAGCGAGCGCCTCGGCGATCTCCGGGTAGGAGGGGTCGACCCGCTTGCGGTTGCGCGACCACAGCTGCGGCTCGCCGCCGTCGGCCCCGGCGATCAGCCGGACCCCGTCGAGCTTGCGCTCGTAGATCCAGTTCTCGTCGGAGAACTCGTGCCGGGTGAGGGTGGCCAGCGCGGGCGGATACCACGTCCCACCTGGCCAGGCCCGCAACGCGGCGCGCGATTCGTCGTCGAGCAGGCCCGCCAGATCGGTCATGCGCGTCAGCATCACCCCTGGTCGGATCACCGACAAGCTGAGAGCTCGCTGTGAAGGTGCTGTGAGAGCACCCCCGCAGAATTTCCCGACCGGGTGAATGCGCGAGACTGTTTTGGTCGGTTCCCCTCACAACCGCCGAAGGTGAATGCGCACGATGCCGAAGAACCAGAACCCGGTGACCCAGAAGAGCGGGGTCTCCACCAACGTCATCCTCACCATCGCGGTGGTGGTCGTCGCAGTGCTGGTGATCGGTGGTGTGCTGCTGTTCAACCGATCCGGCGACAGCGGTGGCGGCGCCGGCGGCGGTAGCGGCACGCCCCCGGTCGCGGCAGAGGTGCTGCGCAAGCCCGACAGCAACGTGCTCACCGAGGCGCCCGACGACAAGGTCACCGTCACCGAGTTCCTCGACTACCAGTGCTCGTCCTGCTACCAGTACTACTCGCAGATGACGAAGAAGATCGAGACCGACTACGCGGGCCGGATCACGTTCGTCACGCGCAACTACCCGCTGGAGATGCACCCGCTGGGGCAGCACGCCGCGCGCGCCGCCGAGGCCGCCGCGCTGCAGGGCAAGTACAAGGAGATGTACCACGCCCTGTTCGACAACTGGACCGCCTGGGCGACCGCGAACGCGGAGGAGCTCAACAGCGACGAGGCCAAGGCCACCGCGGAGTTCGAGAAGTACGCGCAGCAGATCGGCTTGGACGTCAACCGCTTCAAGCAGGACATGGTCTCGCCCCACGTCCAGGCCAAGATCGACCGCGACGTGGCCGACGGAGAAGCCGCCGGGGTCTCGGGCACCCCGTCGATCTTCATCAACGGCAAGAAGTTCGAGCAGGGCAGCGCGCAGAACATGGCCGAGGTCGATCAGGCGTTCCGCAAGCAGCTGGACCAGGAGCTGGCGAAGTGACCACCGCCCACGCCGTCGAACAGGCCGCACCCGGCGCGCAGCGGCCCGCCGCCGGGCCGCGCGGCCTGGCCTGGCTCTACGTCGTGGGCGGCGCGATCGGGCTCGTCGCCTCGTTCGCGCTGATCGTCGAGAAGCTGGTCAAGCTGTCCAACCCGGGCTACGTGCCCTCGTGCAGCCTCAACCCGATCGTGTCCTGCGGTTCAGTGATGGACAGCTCGCAGGCCGCGCTGCTGGGATTTCCGAACCCGCTGATCGGCGTCGCGGCGTTCCCGGTCGTGGTCACCGCGGGCGTCACGGTGCTGGCCGGGTTCCGCCCGCCACGCTGGTTCTGGGTGGGCATGCAGGTCGGGACCACGCTGGCCGTGGTGTTCATCCACTGGCTGATCGTGCAGAGCCTGTACTCCATCGGTGCGCTGTGCCCGTACTGCATGGTCGTCTGGGTCGTCACGATCCCGCTGTTCTGGTACACGACCCTGCACAACCTGCGCGAGGGGCACTTGGGCGGCGGCCGGTCCCTCGGCGTGGCGATGAGCCGGTTTCACAGCCTCGTGGTCGTAGTGTGGTACGTCGTGATCGTGGCTCTGATCCTGCAAGCCTTCTGGGATTACTGGACGGGTCGTTGATCGGGCGTGGAGTTTGCACGACCGGGGCCACGGGTACCAGGAAGCCGCAAGGGCAGGTCACCGTGAGTGAACGCCGCTCCGAGACGAGGTGGTCGTCGAAATGAGCGTGGAACGCGAGGTCGCGCAGGTGGAGCCTGCGACTTCCGCTCCGAATCAGGTCGAGGTGCGGGTCCGGGCTGAGCCCGACCAGCTGTCGGTGATGCGGGCCGTCGTGGGCGACCTGGCAATGCGCGCCGACCACGACATCGACTCGATCGCGGACCTGCGGCTGGCCGTCGACGAGGCGTGCTCGTCGCTGGTCCGGCTGGCCGCGCCGGAAGCCACCCTCGTCTGCCGGTTCCGGCTGTCCGGTGAGCAGTTGTCGATCACCGCAGAAGTGCTGAGCAAGAACGATTTCGGGCCCCGCAAGGACACTTTCAGCTGGCGCGTGCTCAGCGCGTTGGCCGACGCTGTGTCAACCTCGGTCGAGTCGGATCCCGCTGCCAACGGCAGCCACCTGGTGCGGATCGAGTTGACCAAGGGACGGACGGCTCAGGTGTGAAACGAGCGGATTCCACTCAGTCACGCAACGAGCGCTACGACAGGCTGGCGCCGCTGTTCGGCGAGCTCGCGAAGCTGGACGAGAAGGACCCACGTCGCTCCGAACTCCGGGATCAGCTGGTCACCGAGCACCTGCCGGTAGCCGAGCACATCGCCCGGCGCTTCAGCCACCGCGGCGAGTCCCAGGAGGACCTGACGCAGGTCGCGGTGCTGGGCCTGATCAACGCGGTCGACCGCTTCGACCCCGAGCGCGGGG
Organism: Saccharopolyspora terrae; assembly: GCF_004348435.1. Lineage (NCBI taxonomy): Bacteria > Bacillati > Actinomycetota > Actinomycetes > Pseudonocardiales > Pseudonocardiaceae > Saccharopolyspora > Saccharopolyspora terrae. Next base: position 23,073 of record NZ_SMKS01000041.1, read on the forward strand.
TCGACTTCTTGTCCTACGCGGTCCCGACGATCATGGGCGAGGTCCGCAGGCACTTCCGCGACACGGGCTGGGCGGTGCGGATGCCGCGCCGCCTGCAGGAGCTCCACCTGTCGGTGTCGGCCGCGATCGCGCGGCTCTCGCAGGAGCTGGGGCGCGCCCCCACCCCCAGCGAGCTGGCGAAGGACCTCGGCATCAGCACCAACGACGTCTACCACGGGCTGGAGGCGGGCAACGCCTACCGCAGCGCCTCGCTGGACGAGCTGCTCACCGACACCGACGAGATCCCGCTCGGCGACGCGATCGGGTCGGACGACGCCGAGCTGGCCGAGGTGGAGAACCGCGAGATGGTCCGGCCGCTGCTGGAGGAGCTGCCCGAGCGGGAGCGCCGCATCCTGGTGATGCGCTTCTTCCGCGGCATGACGCAGACACAGATCGCCGACCAGGTCGGCATCTCCCAGATGCACGTCTCGCGCCTGCTGTCGCGAACCCTGGTGTGGCTGCGCCAGCGCCTGGAGGACGACGCACCCACCCCGCAGCCCACCGAGTGAGGAATTGAGCAGAAGAGCGGAGTTCCCGCCCCGTCCTGTCGGCTAGCGTTGTTCTTGATCGAGGCAGAGCAGCCGAGGGAGGACACATGGGTGTGCGGATCGACCTGGCAAGGCTCGCGGGAACCACGGACCACCCGGACCGATCGACCGACGAACCGGAGACCCGGCGCCGCCTGCTGCCCCTACCGCGCCTCCTGCGCCGCAGGCCCGAATCCACGACCAGGACGACGGCGTCCTGAACTTGGTGAACCGCCCGGGGTCTGTCGGGGGAATGCGGACCCCGGGCGGCCGTTCTCGGGTGACACCGCAACTCGGTGCCCCTGCTTTGTGAGGGCGGCGTAGCCGCTCTGCTTCAGGTGAGGGACTCAGCCGGCACCGCCGCGGGTTCTTCAGCGGTGCTGTGGCGAGCACGCCGCGACGCCGTGTATTGGCTGGCATACATCAGGAGTGGCGCGCGGAGTCCACAGCGCCGCTCAGGTTCCGCCACCCGCACCGCTAAGCAGAGCAACCACGAACAGTCCTCAACTGACGTCGATGCCTCGTTCTTTGAGCCAGGGCAGCGGGTTGATCTTCGTCCCGTCTTCGTGGACCTCGAAGTGCAGGTGAGGACCGGTCGACTGGCCGCGGTTGCCCATGGTCGCGATCTGCTCGCCGGCTCCGACGCGCTGCCCCTCGTCGGCCACGATCGTGTTGACGTGGCCGTAGACGGTGACCGTGCCGTCGTCGTGCTTCACCCGGACCCACATGCCGAAGCCGCTGGCCGGGCCCGCGTCGATGACCTCACCGGGCGCCACCGAGTAGATCGGCGTGCCGATGCTGTTGGCGATGTCGATGCCCATGTGGCTGCTGCCCCAGCGGGAGCCGAAGCCGGAGGTGTACCGGCCTTCGGCGGGGCTGTGGAAGCCGGCGGCCTTGCGCGCCTTCTCCTCAGCGGCCCGCTTCGCCTCGGCCTCGGCCTGCGCGGCCTGGGCTGCCGCCTGGCGGGCGGCCTCCTCGCGGACGATGCGCTCGGCCTCGATGGCCTTGGCCTTGGCCAGCTCCTGCGCTTCGGGCTGCTGTTCGGGCACTTGGGCCTTGAGCAGCCGAACGGCTGCGGGGCTGTTCTGAGTGCCGGTGATCGCGGTGCTCAGTTTCTTGGTCCCGGCCAGGGGCCGGACGTCGCGCTGCTGGTCGGAGCCCGCGTTCGCGGCCAGGGGCTGACCCACTGCCGCGAACGCGCCTCCGGCCACCACCGCAGCCACAACTTTGTTGCGGAGCGGAAGGCCGGCTGTCGGGGGGAGCCGGTCTTCCTTGCGATGCTTGCCCATCACTGCCTTCCGTCGGGGGTCGGTCCGGCCACTCCCGCGTTTCGGGGGTGCGGGCAAGAGCTCCTCGGGGAAAGAGATCTTGTCGTGATCGAACCGTGACGTGCAGATCAGAACGTAGCTGACAGTCACGGCAGGCCGCAACTGATGGCTCACCCAGCAGATGGTTCATCCGACTGCGCCATACAAACCGTGACTTTCAGTGACCGACTGAGATCGCCGTTCGATAACATCAACAGCCGGACCAGCCTGCGGAGAAGCCGTTTTCGGCAACCGGCCTACGCCGCCGCTGACTCCTTGATTCGAACAGTTCACGCAGGTCACACGGATGATCAAAGGTAGATCGCCAAGGCGCGCAACGGCTGTCAGATCAACTACCCGCAGGTGGATCGTCCACAATGGACACAAGAGGGCCGGAGCCGGATCAAGATCAATTCGGCCGGATGGTGTCCTTCGACACAAGCCACCCTCGATCGGCCTAGAGATCCCTCCCGCACTCTGGGAGACGCTGCCACTCGAACGCGGGATCTGTTTGACTGTCCCCCATGACGCCCGGTGATCAGTGGCGGCTGCTGTCGCAGCGCCTCCACGTCGACCTGCGCCGCGTCACCTCCGCACGGTGTCGGCGCTCGCGCTAGTCCCTAGTCGCGCCCACCTGTCCGCAGCACCATCCCCGCCACGAGCCCTCGCGCCGCGAACTCGTCGCGTCTCGGATCTTCCCGTACGGAGACATCGTGCAAGCATTCCTGATCTTCGCGGTCGGCGGTTTCATCGCGCAGCTGGTCGACGGCTCGCTCGGCATGGCCTACGGCGTCACCTCGACGACCATCCTGCTGACCGCTGGACTCACGCCCGCGCTGGCCTCCGCCTCGGTGCACCTCGCCGAGATCGGAACCTCGGTCGCCTCCGGCCTCTCGCACTGGAGGTTCGGCAACGTCGACTGGAAGATCGTGCTCACCCTGGGCGTGCCGGGCGCGATCGGCGCCTTCCTCGGCGCGACCGCGCTGAGCAACGTCTCCACCGAGGCCGCCGAGCCCTGGATGTCGACCATCCTGCTCGCGCTGGGCCTCTACGTGCTGCTGCGCTTCGCCATCCGGCCGCTGCGCCGCCGCCAGCTCACCGGCGTCAGCTCCAAGCTGCTGGCTCCGCTGGGCCTGGTCGCCGGGTTCGTGGACGCCACCGGCGGTGGCGGCTGGGGCCCGGTCGCCACGCCCACGCTGCTGAGCACCGGCAAGGTCGAGCCGCGCAAGGTCGTCGGCTCGGTCGACACCAGCGAGTTCCTGATCGCGGTGGCGGCGAGCCTGGGCTTCCTGTTCTCGCTGGCCGACCAGAAGCTGTCCTGGATGACCGTGGGCGCGCTGCTGCTGGGCGGTGTGCTCGCCGCGCCGCTGGCGGCCTACCTGGTCCGGGTCGTGCCGATGCGGCTGATCGGCGTCGGCGCCGGCGGCCTGATCGTGCTGACCAACGCGCGCACGCTGATCAAGGCGTTCGACCTGCCCGCCCCGACCCCCGCGGTGGTCTACGGAGCGATCGTCGTGGCCTGGGTGGCCGCGCTGGCTTACACCATTCGGGTGATCGTCAACGAGCGCCGGGAGATCGACGACTTCGAGGAGGAGGCCCCGGCCACGGCCCAGGGCTGAGCAGGCACGGGACGTTCCCGCCCTGGATCCGACCCCCCGCGCGGGCCCTGGCAGCCCGTCGGATTTGGGAGGGAAACCGTCCGCTTGTCCGGATCCGGGCGCTCGGTGATGCTCGTTAACCAACGTTCACAGCGGGTTCGAGATTTACCCACGTGCCGTATCGCCGTGATCATCCGCGAGGGCTAATGTTCGAAGCTGCCGCGTGGAAGCCCCCCGACACGCGGTAAGGAGCCCCGGGCCGAACAGCCCGGGGCACCCTTCTGAATTCGCCGCTTCCGGCTACTTCTCGTCGCGCATCGGGTTGCTGGCCTTGCGCCAGTTCACCGTCGGCCGCATCGCGGCGAGGTCGACCCGGTGCTTGTGCTTGTCCGCCACCTCGAACAGCGACTCGATGAGCGTGTTCGACAGCAGGTGCGGCTCCAGGCCCAGCTCCACCAGACCGGTGTGCTTGACGTTGTAGTAGTGCTCGCCCTGCTCGACCCGCGGGTTGTCGACGTGCTCGATCTCGACCTGGCCGTCGAAGTTGTTGGCGATGGTCTTGGCGATCTCACCGACCGAGTAGCTCTCGGTGATCTGGTTGAACACCCGGAACTCACTGCGGTCGGCCGGGTTCTCGGCGGCCAGCCGGATGCACTCCACGGTGTCCCGGATGTCGATCATGCCCCGGGTCTGCCCGCCCGGCGTGTACACCGTCAGCGGGTGCCCCAGCACCGCCTGGATGACGAACCGGTTGAGGACCGTGCCGAAGATGGCGTCGTAGTCGAACCGGGTCGCCAGCCTCGGGTCCCGCACCGTCTGCGGGGTCTCCTGCCCGTAGACCACGCCCTGGTTGAGGTCGGTGGCCCGCAAACCCCAGATGCGGCAGGCGAACTCGATGTTGTGGCTGTCGTGCACCTTGCTCAGGTGGTAGAAGGACCCCGGCTTCTTCGGGTAGAGCATCCGGTCGGTCCGCCCGTTGTGGGTGACCTCCAGCCAGCCTTCCTCGATGTCGATGTTGGGCGTCCCGTACTCGCCCATCGTGCCCAGCTTGACCAGGTGGATCTCCGGGTCGACCTCCTGGATCGCGAACAGCACGTTGAGGTTGCCGACCACGTTGTTCTGCTGGGTGTAGACCGCGTGCTTGCGGTCGATCATCGAGTACGGCGCCGCACGCTGCTCGGCGAAGTGCACGATGGTGTCCGGCCGGAAGTCGGCGATCATCTCGGTCGTGAAGTCACCGTCGACCAGGTCGCCGTAGTAGTGCTTGATGGTCTTGCCGGAGACCTCGCGCCAGGCGTCCAGGCGGACCTGCATCGGCTCGATCGGCACGAGGCTCTCGACGCCCATCTCGTGGTCGTAGCCCCGACGGGCGTAGTTGTCCGCCACGGCGACTTCGTGACCGCGGTCGGACAAGTGCAGAGCGGTCGGCCAACCGAGATAGCCGTCCCCTCCGAGGACGAGGATTCGCACGCCTGTCTCCCTCTTTCCAGCCGGTAGTGCAGCATGAACATCACGCATGCTCTCATCTCTTCAACAGTCCAAGAAGACCACGCACAGCGATCGGTATCGTTCCGCGCAGCACACTTGCGCATGAATTTCTCTGGAGGACACGTGGCGCAGCCGATGATCACCGGCCGTGCTCGCTACTGGCGGTTGATCAGTCGGTTCGCGGCGGCATCGGTCGTGGCCACCGGCATAAGCCAGCTCGTGTTCCTGCTGTCCTACTCGCTCGGAGCCACACCGGTCGTCTCGACCGTGCTGGCCTGGCTGGCCGGGGCGATCCCGAACTTCACCCTCAACCGTCGCACCTGGGGCGGCGGTGGGCACGACGCGCTGCGCGGCGAGCTCCTGCGCTACGGCGCGATCTCGGTCGGAACGGCGTTGCTGGCCGCGGGCGCCACCCACCTCGCCGAGATCGCGGCGACCTCGGCGTTCCCCGACACCCGGCCCGCTCAAGTGGCCGTGGTGTGGGGCGCCTTCATCGGGACCTACGCGGTGATGTTCGCGGTCAAGTTCGTCCTGATCGACAAGCTCGTGTTCACTCGCCGACCGCAGCAGGACGCTCGCTGACCCGCTCCACCGCCGGGGCGTCCGCGCGAGCGGTGCCGCGACGCTCGCGCCACCACGTGCCGAGCACGACCTTGGCGTAGCGGTAGCCGTAGCTGAAGCTGGAGCCCTTCTTGCTCTCCCCCGCCGTGCGCTGCAGCATCCGCATCGGCTGCTCCACCGCGCGGTAGCCGTGGCTGAGCAGGCCCACCAGCAGCTCGGAGGACTGGTACTGCGGCTGCCGCAGGGTCACCGAGTTCGGCACCTCCACCCGCATGCCGCGGAAGCCGAACGAGGTGTCGGTGATCCGCTGCCGGGTCAGGGCGCTGACCACCCACGCGAACACGTAGGTGCCGATGCGGCGGATCAGCGCCGGGCGCTCGTTGCTGCCCAGCCGCCGCGAGCCGCTGACGAAGTCCGCGCGGCCCTCGATCAGCGGTTCCAGCAGCTTCGGCAGCTCGGAGATGTCGTACTGGCCGTCGGCGTCGGTGGTGATCACGTAGCGCGCGCCGCGCTGCGCGGCCAGCCGGTAGCCCAGCCGCAGGGCCGCGCCCTGGCCCCGGTTGTTCGGCGCCACGCAGGTGTGGGCTCCGTGCTCCAGCGATACCTCGGCGGTGCGGTCCTTGGCGCCGTCGACGACCACCAGGGTGTCGACGTCCAGGTCGCAGCTGCGGGCCGGGATGGCGTCGAGCACCTCGCCGATCGACTCCTCCTCGTTGTAGGCGGCGATCAGCACGACCACCGGCGCGAACCGGTGCTCGCCGTAGCGGGACGCGTACTCCTCCAGCGCGTCCCGGTCCACCTCGTCGGGGAAGGTCGTCAACATCTGGCACTCCTCGGAGGGCGTCGATCGGGGTGTGGAACGGATGGCCTCGCGGCCGAAGATCGCGGTGGCGCCCAGCGCGCCGGCGAGCGGGATGAGCACGAGTCCGGGCAACTGGTAGCGCCAGGAGAATTCCATGACCGATGCGGTCAGCAGCGAGGTGGTCACCAGACCGGCCGGCAGCAGCGTCACCGCGCGCAGCCCGCTGCGCCTGGCCCGTCCCGCGCCCAGCACCGCCGCGCTCGCGAGCAGCAGCGCGCCGCCGAGCAGCAGGCCCGGGGTGTAGCCGCCGCCGAGCTGGTAGCCGCGCAGGAACGAGGTGAGCTCCGGATCCGCGTGCAGCCCGACGCCGTCGTAGAGCTCGGCCCACTCCTGCGCGTACCACTCCGGCGCGTACATCGGGTGGTCGAGCTGGAACTGCCAGCGGTCCAGCGGCACGTCGCCGACCGCCTGGGTGCGGGTGGGGGCGAAGCCCTTGAGGAAGTCGCCGACGATGCCGCCCGCGATGTCCAGCGGCTGGTGGAGCACGACCTTCCGGGTCAGCGACCGCTGCGCCGCGTTGACGTCCATGCCCTCGGGCAGCAGCTTGTCGACGTTGGCCTGGACGTCCCAGAGGTGCAGGTAGAAATCGATGCCGATCGTCTCGCGGTGCTCGCGCGGCTCGTCGGGGCACAGCAGCTGCTCTTCGCGCGTCAGGTCCAGCTCATCGCAGTTCGCCACGACCGCCGCGCGCCCGAACAGCACTCCCCCGCCGCCGGAACCGCCGACGCCGAACTTCCCCGCGACCAGCGCGCCGTAGAGCGCGTAGACCAGCACGAGCCCGCCGAACCCGGCGACGAGCGCACCGGTGGCGATCAACCGGGGCCGCCAACCCCCGCGCGGGCGCAGACCGGCGGCCAGCAGCACGAACACGGCCGCGGGCAGCACCAGCGTCAAGCCCACCGAGCGCACCATCACCGACAGCGCCAGCACGCCACCGGCCACGGCGGCGACCTTCGGCGTCGGCGGGCCCCACCAGCACAGCAGGTACACGGCGACCAGCAGCAGCACCTGGAACAGCAGGTCGGACATGATCAGCTGCTCGATCTGCAGCTGGTAGGCGTCCAGCAGCACCGGCGCGGCGGCCAGCGCCGCCAGCCACTCGCGGACGCCGAAGCGGCGCAGCAGCACGTACACGCCGATGCCGAGGCCGAGGCCGAGCAGGTGCTGCACGACCGCGACCCCGGCCAGTCCGCCGACGCCCAGCAGCGGCCACAGGAACCACTCGTACCCGACCGGGTTGATGCCGCCGGGGTGGAACACGCCGACGTCGTCGAGGTAGCGGAACGAGTCGATGTAGAGCAGTGCGGGCCGGTAGGCGAGCTGCGTGATGATCCGCAGCACCAATCCGGCCAGCACCAGCAGCGCCAGCAGCCAGTGCCGGCGCAGTGCGCGCGCGAGCGCGGCCGTCACCGCGCTCCGCTGGTGAAGTCCGCCCAGACGGTGCGCAGACCGTCGGTCAGCTCCACCCCCGGCTGGTAGCCGAGCTCGCGCTGCGCTTTGGAGACGTCGACGATCACCGCGGGCATCTCGCCGTTCTTGGCGGGCACGTGGGTGACCGGGACGTCGATCTCGGTGGCGGCGCGGACGGCGTCGATGAGCTGCAGGACCGTGATCGACTCGCCCGAGCCGATCACCGCGGTGCCGGTGTACTGCTTGTCCCACGCGGCCAGCACGCCCTGCACCACGTCGTCGAGGTGCACGAAGTCGCGCTGCTGCGCGCCGTCGCCGTAGACCTCGACGCCGTCACCGGCCAGCGCGGCGCGCATCAGGCGCGGCACGAAGCTGTCCTTGTGGCCCATGCCGGGGCCGTAGATGTTGGTGAACCGCAGCGCGCAGGTCGACATCCCGTAGGCGCCCGCGTACCCGGACAGCAGCATCTCGCAGGCGGCCTTGGTGGCGCCGTAGGGCGTGAGCGGGCGGACCGGCAGCGCCTCGGAGATGGTGCCGTGCCCGATGTCGCCGACGACGGCGTTGGTGGAGGCGAGGATGAACTGCCCGACCTCGCGCTCGCGGGCCAGCTCCAGCAGGTGCTGGGTGACCTCCACGTTGTTGGCGTAGGTGGCGGCGGGCTGCTCGACCGACTTGAGCACCGAGGTGATCGCGGCCAGGTGGATGATGCCTGCGCTGCCGGGCGCGACGGCGCGGTCCCGCACGTCGGCATCGCGCAGGTCGCCCTCCACGAAGCTCACCAGCGGGTCCCGGAGGGACTCGGGCGGGGCCTGGAGATCGACGATGGTGACCGGGGTGCCGCGCTCGATGAACGCTCGGACGACGGCCCGGCCGACGAAGCCGGAGCCTCCGGTCACCACGACCCGGTCGGAGTGGGCGATGTCTGCGGGGGTAGGGCTTGGCACGCGCCCGACTCTAACCGGAGCGTCGGATCACGATCCCCGAGCCCTTCGGTTTCGCCATCGCCCCAGGACCGGAAGTTTCCACCTCCCAGGAGATGACGTTCCAGCGAAACTTCCGCGTCCGTGGTGGCGGTTCCGGCGGGCAACCGCCACCACGCGACGCCCTAGGAGCCGCTCGTGAATGCGGCGGAGCCGGATCCTCTTCCACCACCTGAGCAGCTGGCACCGCCGCGGGTTCTGAGCGCCTTCGTGGCGAGTACGCCGGGACGCCGTGTATTGGCATACATCAGGAGTGGCGCACGGAGTCCACGGAGGCGTTCAGGTTCCGCTACCCGCACCGCCACGCAAAGCAATTCCTCAACAGTTAGCCCGCGACGTGCGCCGCTAGGCCCTTCAAGCCGGTGGCGTAGACGCCCTGGGCGAAGGTCTTGTCCATCTCGGCTTCGACGTCGGCGTCGGAGTCGAAGTCGGCGAACCACTCGACGAAGCTGTGCCCGGACGCCGTGACCGGCAGGACGTGGATCGTGGAGCGGTAGCTGCGGACCGGGAACGGGCTGGTCACGAACTCGTAGGTGTAGCTGCGAGCGACCTCGTCGAGGGCCACCAGGCGCTCGCGCACCTCTCCCCCGTCGCCGAGCTCCAGGCGCCGCACGCAGCCGACGCTCGCGGAGTCGCGGCCGTCCTCGATCTCGCTGGAGGCGATCGCCGGGTGCCACACCGGCAGCGCGTCGAAGTCGCGCACCGCCTCCCACACCTTCTCGACGGGGGCTTCGATGACCGCGCTGGCGAAACTGCGCATGGTTCCTCCTGGTGTCGGTTCTAGAACTTGATGTTGGTGAACGCCTTGGTCTGCTCGGTCAGGGCTTCTTCGGTGGGGAGTCGTTCCATGCTGCTGGCGCCGTAGAAGCCGTGGCAGCGCTGGGTTTTCGACAGCACGTAGGAGGCGTCGGACGGCGTCGCGATCGGCCCGCCGTGGCACAGCACCAGCACGTCCTCGCGGACCTCGGAGGCGGCCTGCGACCACTCGTCGATGAGCCGCACGCAGTCGTCGAGGCTCTTGGCGGTCTCCGCGCCGATCGCGCCACCGGTGGTCAGCCCCATGTGGCAGACGATGATGTCGGCGCCCGCCTCGGTCATCACCCGGGCGTCGTCGGCGGAGAACACGTAGGGCGTGGTGAGCAGGTCGGCCTCGCGGGCGGCGGCGACGAGCTCGACCTCCAGGCCGTAGCCCATCCCGGTCTCCTCCAGATTGGCCCGGAAGGTGCCGTCGATGAGCCCCACGGTCGGGAAGTTCTGGATGCCCGCGAAACCGAGATCGCGCAGTTCGCGCAGGAAGTGCTCGCGCAGCATGAACGGGTCGGTTCCGTTGACCCCGGCGAGCACGGGCGTGCGCTGCACGACCGGCAGCACCTCGCGGGCCATCTCGACCACGATGTCGTTGGCGTTGCCGTAGGCCAGCAGTCCGGCCAGCGAGCCGCGTCCGGCCATCCGGTAGCGACCGGAGTTGTAGATGACGATCAGGTCGATGCCGCCGGCTTCCTCGCACTTGGCGGACAGCCCGGTGCCGGCGCCGCCGCCGACGATCGGTTCGCCGCGCTGGGCTTTGGAGTGGAACTCGCGGAGCAGTTCCGCGCGGTCGAATCCGTTCATCGCCCCTCCAGTGTCAGTGCCGGGAAGCCTCTCGGGTCCCGGGGTTTCCCTGCTCCTCCAGGATTTCACGGAACGAGGCCAGCAGCGCCGTGACGAATTCCTCGTCGTTGATGTTGTGGCCGACCCGCAGCACTCGGCGGTCCTCGGTCTGCTCGACCTCGCGCTCGATGGTGTCGAACAGCGCGGCGTCGGCTTCGGGGTCGTGGAACGGCTGGCCAGGCGCGTCCAACATGGACACTCCGGCAGTCGGCAGCAGGAAGCGGACGGGGCCGCGGCAGGCGTTGAGCTTGCGCGCGATGAACGAGCCGATCTCCCGGCACTCCTGCGCGGTGGTGCGCATCAGGGTGACCTGCGGGTTGTGCACGTAGAGGTTGCGGTCGCGGTAGCGCTGCGGAACCGATTCCAGCGCACCGAAGTTCACCATGTCCAGCGCACCGCACGAACCGACGTAGGGGACCCCGGCGCGGGCGATGGCGTCGAGCCGCTGCTCGCCCGCGCTCATCACGCCACCGGCGATGAGGTCGCAGACCTCGGTGGTGGTGATGTCTAGGACCGCGCGCACCAGGCCGTCGTCGACGAGCTTCTCCATGGCCCGGCCGCCCGTGCCGGTCGCGTGGAAGACCAGCGGGTCGAACTCGGCGGCCAGAGCGTCGGCGGTGGCGGTCACGCAGGGCGTGGTGACGCCGAACATCGACAGCGCCACCGCGGGCTTGTCCTCGACCTGCGGCATCGGGTGGCTGATCGCGCCGAGCAGCGCGTGCGCGGCGTTGGCGAGGATGCGGCGGGAGATCCGGTTCAGCCCCGCGACGTCGGTGACCGAGGGGAACATCGCGATGTCGGTGGCGTCGACGTAGCCCGACACGTCACCGGAGGCCACAGTGGACACCATCACCTTCGGCACGCCCACCGGCAGCTCCCGCATCGCGGGGGTGATCAGCGCGGTTCCGCCGGAACCGCCGAGCCCGATGACGCCGTCGACGTCGCGCTCCCGCAGGAAGTGCGCGAACGCGCACGCCATCGCGGTCACGGCCGTGCCCCTGTCACCGGTGAACACCGCGTCCGCCCCGTCCGGGTGGTGCGCGGCGACCTCGGCGGGCTGGACGACGGCGCTGGACGAGCCCTCGCCGGTGGTCGACAGGTCGACGGTGACGACGGGGTGCCCGTGGGCGATGAGTTCGGCGACGTGGTCCAGTTCCGCGCCCTTGGTGTCGAACGTTCCAGCGACGTACGCGCTGCCCATCGAGACCTCCGTGCTGCTCGCCGTGGAGAACGACCCGGGACCGGACTCTACTGTCGATCGCCCGGCGGGCAACAGAAAAGCGGCCCCCGGCTTCACGCCGGGGGCCGCTCTCTGGGTCTTCCGCTCAGTGGTGCCCGCCCTGGGAACCACCCTGGGAGCCGGATCCGCCCTTGCCCATGAACTTGTTCTTGACCTGGTCGATCTTTTCCTTGTTCTTCGGGTCGGAGGCGTACTTCTTGGCCTGGTCCATCACCTTCTTGCCCTGCGGGCTCTTGGCGAAGTCGGTGACCTTCTTGAACAGCGACATCATCACTCCCGATGCATCGAGGCCGTTGTCCACCAGAGTACCGACAAATCACCCGCGACTCACGACTCACCACGTCGAACGGAGTGGCGACGTTGCGGTGACGTTCCGTTCCGCCAAGCATGCGGCGGAGCCGCATCCTCTTTCCCCACCTGAGCAACAGGCACCGCCGCGGGTTCGCCAGCGGCTTCGTGGCGAGCACGCCGCGACGCCACGTATTGGACATGCATCAGGAGTGGCGCGCGGAGACCGCGGAGCCGCTCAGGTTCCGCTACCCGCACCGCCCAGCAGAACAGCCACGGACGACTATCAGCCCAGTACGCCGCTGACCGAGGCGTGGCCCTTGAGCACGTTGCGGGCGATGGTGCGGCGCTGGATCTCGTCGGTGCCCTCGAAGATCCGGAGGAGTCGCAGGTCGCGGTACCAGCGCTCGACCGGGAGCTCCTTGGTGTAGCCCATGCCGCCGTGGATCTGCAGGATCCGGTCGACGATCTGGTTGGCGTGCGTGGCCCCGAACAGCTTGGCGATGGACTGGGCGTGCCGGGAGTCCATGCCCTGGTCGACCTGCCAGGCGGCCTGCAGGATCAGCCAGCGCAGCGCCTCGATCTCCACCGCCGAGTCGGCGATCATCCACTGGATGGCCTGCCGGTCGGCGATCGGCGCGCCGAAGGTCTCGCGCTGCTGGGCGTACTCCGAGCCCATCTCCACCAGCCGCTCGCAGGCGCCCAGCGCCGCCGCGGGCAGCAGGTAGCGGCCGCGGCCGATCCACTGCATGGCCAGCCCGAACCCGTTGCCGACCTCGCCGAGCACGTTCTCGGCGGGCACCCGGACGTTGTCGAACACCAGCGCGGCCGGCTGGCGCTCGTCGGGGCCCATGATGTCGATCGGCTCGGACTTCCAGCCCATGTCGCGGTCGACGAGGAAGCAGGTGACACCGCCGTTGGCGCCCTTCTCGCGGTCGGTGACGGCGAAGACCATCACGAAGTCGGCGTCGATGCCGCCGGTGATGAAGGTCTTCTCGCCGTTGATGACCCAGTCATCGCCGTCGCGCACGGCGGTGGTGCGCAGGTTCTTGGCGTCCGAGCCCGCGCCCGGCTCGGTGATGGCGAAGCAGGACTTGCGGGTGCCCTCGATGGTCGGCAGCAGGTAGCGCTGCTTCTGCTCCTCGTTGGCGTAGTAGAGGATGTTGTCGGCGTACCCGCCGAAGCGGAACGGCACGTAGGTGCGGCCGAGCTCGACCTCGATCAGCGCCGTCATGACCGCCGAGAGGTTCATGCCGCCGTACTCCTCGGGCGTCTGCACGCCCCAGAAACCGGCCTCCTTGGCCTTGTCCTGCAGCTCCTTCAGCTCGTCCTTGGTGAGACCGCGCTGACCCGCCCGCTCCCTGCGCAGGACCTCCGGCTCCAGCGGCATGAGCTCCCGCTGGACGAAGTTGCGCACCCAGTCGCGGATGTCGCGCTCGGTCTCGGAGAGCGAGAAGTCGACCATCGCGTCGTTCCTTTCCGTGCAGGCCGGTAACTAACACCGTTAGTTTTATGGCAGCCTAGAACCGTCCTGGCGCACGCCGCAAGGGATTCCGGTGAGGAGACAGACGTTGCCCAGACCCAGCACACCCCGGCTCTCCCCGGAACGCATCCGACGGTCCGGGCTGGAGATCATCGACACCGAGGGCCTGGACGCGCTCTCGATGCGCAGGCTGGCCCAACGCCTCGACGTGCGCGCCGCGTCGCTGTACAACCACGTGGCCACCAAGGAAGACCTGCTGCACGAGATCGCCGACGAGGTGATGAGCGCGGTCGACGTCTCCGATTTCGACCGGGACTGGGTCACCGGCCTGCGCACCTGGGCCCGCTCCTACCGCGCCGCCCTGGTCGACCACCCGAACCTGGTCCCGTTCATCGCCTACGGCCCGGCCCGGCGCGATGCGGCCCTGCGCGCCGCCGACGCCGTCCACGGCGGCCTCACCCGGGCCGGTTGGCCGCAGCGCTACGCCACGATGATCGGCGCCTCGACGAAGTACCTGGTCATCGGCTCGGCCATGGGCTCGTTCAGCCACGGTTTCCCCGCCGACGCCACGGTCTACGCCAACCGCTTCCCACACCTCAGCAGGGCCCACCTGCTCCACCAGAAGGCGGCGGAGATAGACGCCGCCAGCTTCGAACTCGCCCTCACAGCCCTCATCGACGGCCTCAAGACCCAACTCGACGACCTCACCCGCGAAAGTTGAACCAAGAGGGACACCATCGAGCGAACCACTTTTGGTTCTCAGTCCGGTTCGCGCCACGTACCATGGAGGCATGTCCACCAGCTTCACCGTCCGCCTCGACGACGACGCAGAACGGAAACTGGCTGCCCTCATGAGCGATGGCAGCTCACGCAACAGCGCCATCCGCTACGCGCTGGACGTGTCGTACCGACACCTCGTCAACGAACAGATGCGAGAGGAATCTGGCAGACTGCTTCAAGATCCAGAAGACCTCGCCGAGGTCAACGCAGCCCGCGAAGCGATGGGCGCGGGCGATGCGTGGTGACGTTTACCGATTGAAGGACACCCCGAACGCACGAGGTCACGAGCAGCACGGTCCGCGCTTCGCCGTGATCTTGCAGTCGGACGCGCTCCTGACCTCGACGGTGATCGCCGCGCCGACGTCAACCAGCGCACGTCCTGCCGCACACCGCCCCGAGATTCGCATCGGAGATCAACGAACACGCGTCCTGGTGGAACAGGTCCAGGCCGTCGACCCCCTGCAGCGGTTCGGGCAACAAGCAGGCACTTTGACGAGAGACGAGGTCGAAGAGGTCGACGAGGCCTTGCGGCGCGTACTGGGGCTTTTCGCTCCTTGGTGAGAACGCGCCGCTCAGCGGGAGTCCTGCGCGCAAGGGTTGAGATCACTCGGTCTTCCTGTTGACTGGGGGTGGGGCGGTTCGTAGCGTCTGTGAGCGGTACAACCGAATACCGCGCCGATGACGTCTCGCGGGAGAGACCTCGTCCTCGCCGGACGAGGCGCCGAAGGAGCAATACTCCCCAGTAAACTCTCAGGCACCGTTACCGCAGGACACCAGGCGAATCACGGAGAAAAGCAGGAGCATCGCGCTTCTCGCCCACGGTGCAAACCACCCTGCCGGGTGGTGAAACTCTCAGGCCAATGACTCCGGGGAGACCCCGCCCGACCAGCGCAGACCGCGCCGGTCGGGGGTCGAGGCGCCCCGGATAAGGTTGGGCGCGTGAGCTGACCGGCCCTCGACTGCCGACCGGCACGCCCACCCAGGAGGAGTTTCACCATGTCGTCGCCCCGACAGACACCGCTGCACGCGGTGCACGAATCCCTCGGCGCCACCTTCACGGAGTTCGCCGGCTGGCAGATGCCGGTTCGCTACAGCAGCGACACCGCCGAGCACAACGCGGTCCGCACGGGCGCCGGTCTGTTCGACCTCACGCACATGGGCGAAATCCTGATCAGCGGCCCGCAGGCCGCCGAGGCGCTGGACTACGCGCTGGTCGCCAACGCCTCCGCCATCACTCCCGGTCGCGCCCGCTACACCATGATCTGCAACGAAGCCGGTGGCGTGCTCGACGACCTGATCGTCTACCGGCTCGCCGACCAGGAGTTCCTGGTCGTGGCCAACGCCGCGAACGCCGCCGTGGTCTCCGCCGAGCTGGCCGAGCGGGTCTCCGGTTTCGACGCCGCGCACTCCGACGTCTCCGACGACTACGCGCTGATCGCGGTTCAGGGCCCGAACGCGGTGGCGATCCTGGCGCCGCTGACCGACACCGACCTGAGCAGCGTCAAGTACTACGCGGGCTACCCCTCCACGGTCGCGGGCAAAGACGTGCTGCTGGCGCGCACCGGCTACACCGGCGAGGACGGCTTCGAGCTGTTCACCTCCCCCGGCGACGCCGAGGCCGTGTGGCAGGCGCTGACCACCGCCGGTGCCGAGCACGGCCTGCAGCCGGCCGGGCTGTCCTGCCGCGACACGCTGCGCCTGGAAGCGGGCATGCCGCTGTACGGCAACGAGCTGTCCGCGGAGCTGACGCCCTTCCACGCGAACCTCGGCCGAGTGGTCAAGCTGGACAAGGACGCCGACTTCGTCGGCAAGTCCGCGCTGGCCGCGGTTGCCGAGAAGCCCACCGAGCGCACCCTGGTGGGACTGACCACCGACCAGCGGCGGGCGCCGCGCCACGGTTACCGCGTCCTCGACGCCGACGGCGCCGAGATCGGCGAGGTCACCAGCGGCGCACCGTCCCCGACCCTCGGGCATCCGATCGGGATGGCCTACGTCGACCGGGAGCACAGCAAGCCCGGCACGGCCCTGCAGGTCGACATCCGAGGCCGCAACGTCGCGGTGCAGGTCGTCGAGCTGCCGTTCTACCGCCGCAACGCCTGACTGAAAGAAAGAAACAGGAGGCACACACTGATGTCGAACCCGGATCTGTTCAACGATGCCCTGGCAGCGGTTGACCCGGAGGTGGCAGCGGCGGTCGGCGCCGAGCTGGGTCGCCAGCAGAACACCCTCGAGATGATCGCCTCGGAGAACTTCGCGCCGCAGGCCGTGCTGCAGGCGCAGGGCTCGGTGCTGACCAACAAGTACGCCGAGGGCTACCCGGGCAAGCGCTACTACGGCGGCTGCGAGCACGTCGACGTCGTCGAGCAGCTGGCCATCGACCGCATCAAGGACCTCTTCGGCGCCAGCTACGCCAACGTGCAGCCGCACTCGGGCGCGCAGGCCAACGCGGCGGCGATGTTCGCGCTGCTCAAGCCGGGCGACACCATCATGGGCCTGGACCTGGCCCACGGTGGTCACCTCACCCACGGCATGCGGATCAACTTCTCCGGCAAGCTCTACAACGTCGTGCCGTACCACGTCTCCGAGTCCGACCACCGGGTCGACATGGACGAGGTCGCGCGCCTGGCGCGGGAGAACAAGCCGCAGCTGATCGTCGCGGGCTGGTCGGCCTACCCGCGTCAGCTGGACTTCAAGCGGTTCCGGGAGATCGCCGACGAGGTCGGTGCCTACCTGATGGTCGACATGGCCCACTTCGCCGGCCTGGTGGCCGCGGGCCTGCACCCGTCGCCGGTGCCGCACGCGCACGTGGTCACCACGACCACGCACAAGACGCTGGGCGGCCCGCGCGGTGGTGTGATCCTGTCCAACGACGAGGAGTTCACCAAGAAGTTCAACTCCGCGGTCTTCCCCGGTCAGCAGGGCGGCCCGCTGGAGCACGTGATCGCGGGCAAGGCGGTGGCCTTCAAGATCGCCGCCGGCGAGGAGTTCAAGGACCGCCAGCGCCGCACGGTCGAGGGCGCCCGGATCCTGGCCGAGCGCCTGCTGGCCTCCGACACCACCGAGGCCGGTGTCTCGCTGGTCTCCGGCGGCACCGACGTGCACCTGGTGCTGGTGGACCTGCGCAACTCCGAGCTGGACGGCAAGCAGGCCGAGGACCGGCTCCACGAGATCGGCATCACGGTCAACCGCAACGCCGTCCCGAACGACCCCCGCCCGCCGATGGTCACCTCGGGTCTGCGGATCGGCACCCCGGCGCTGGCCACCCGCGGCTTCGGCAAGGAGGAGTTCACCGAGGTCGCCGAGGTGATCGCGCAGGCCCTCAAGCCGAACTTCGACGAGTCGATCAGCGCCGAGCTGCGCGCCCGCGTGGAGGCCCTGGCCGCCAAGCACCCGCTCTACCCGAACCTCTGATCGCCTGAAAGAACGCCGCGTTCCAGGACTTCCGTCCGGAATGCGGCGTTTTTTCGTCGCGCTCCGAAGTGCACCGAACGCGAGTGGTGAAGCGGTTCTTCCGGAATCATGCGCCCTCTTGCCGCAGCTCGGTCCCGGGTGGATCATCTTCGCGAAACCACCGCCGAAATCGCCGAGAAAGCGGCCTTCGTCCACAGAGGAGCACAACGTCCATGAGCCAGCCAGTGGCCGAGTACAAGAGAGATCTCAGCACCCGGCACATCAACATGATCGCCATCGGTGGCGCGATCGGTGTCGGGTTGTTCCTCGGCTCCGGCAAAGCGCTCCACCAGGTGGGCCCCGGCCTGATCCTGATCTACGCGATCGCCGGTGTGATGATCTTCTTCGTGATGCGGGCGCTCGGCGAACTGCTGATGTACCGCCCGGTCAGCGGTTCGTTCGCGGAGTACGCGGGCGAGTTCGTGGGCCCGTGGGCGCGGTTCGCGACCGGCTGGGGCTACTGGCTGGTGTGGATCGTGACCGGCATGGCCGAGATCACCGCGGTCGGCGAGTACTTCCAGTTCTGGTTCCCCGAAGTGCCGCAGTGGATCCCCGCGCTCGGCGCGCTGATCGTGCTCAGCGGGGTCAACCTGATCGCGGTGAAGCTCTTCGGCGAGTTCGAGTTCTGGTTCGCGCTGATCAAGGTGCTGGCGATCGTCGGCCTGATCGTGCTGGCCGCGCTGATCCTGGTGTTCGGCTTCTCCAACGTCGGTGACACCGCCTCGCTGAGCAACATCTGGGCGCAGGGCGGGTGGTTCCCCCACGGCACCGCGTCCTCGCTGCTGGCCTTCCAGATCGTCATGTTCGCCTTCGTGGGCGTGGAGATGGTCGGCCAGACCGCCAGCGAGAGCGCCGACCCGCAGAAGGTGCTGCCGCGCGCGATCAACTCGGTGATGCTGCGGATCCTGATCTTCTACGTGGGCGCCCTGGTGGCGCTGACCGCGCTGGTGCCGTGGCACCAGTTCCCGGCCAGCGGCAGCCCGTTCGTGCACGCGTTCACGCTGATCGGCATCCCCGCCGCTGCCGGGGTCATCAACTTCGTGGTCACCACGGCCGCGCTGTCGTCGTGCAACAGCGGCATCTACTCCACCGGCCGCATGCTGCGCACGCTGTCCGAGGACGGGCAGGCGCCGCGCAGGCTCGGACAGCTGTCCGGCCGGGCCGTTCCGGCGCGGGCGATCGGCGTGACGTTCTGCGCGATGCTGATCGGCGTGGCGCTGAACTACCTGGCGCCGGAGGAGGCGTTCACCTACATCACCAGCGCGAGCACGGCCGGGGCCATCTTCACCTGGGGGATGATCCTCGTCGCGCACCTGGGCTACCGCCGCAAGGTCTCGCGGGGTGAGCTGCCCGAGGGCCGGTTCCGGATGCCGCTGGCGCCGTACTCGAACTACGTGGTGCTGGCGTTCCTGGCGTTCGTCGTGGTGCTGCTGGCCTTCGACGCCGAGACCCGCATCGCCCTCTACATCACGCCGGTGCTGGCGATCGCGATCGTCGTCGGCTACCTGGTGAGCCGCGAGAAGCAACCCGCCCGAGTCTGAGCGTCGAGGCGGTGAACGGGCCCCCGGTCCTCATCGGCCGGGGCCCGTTCTCATGCGCCTTCGGCGGTGTCGGCGAGGCCCTGGAGGGCCCGGGCCAGCTGGCGGGCTTCGGAGCGGCTGAGCTCGCTGGGCTCGTAGCCGGCTTCGCAGGCGGTGCGGCCGAGCCAGGTGACCAGGTAGGTCTCCGCCCCCTCGGCCTCGATCGCGAGGTTGAGCTGCTGACCGGTGCGCGACATGTCGAAGGCGACCTGCCCGGCCTCGGCGTCGAGCAGGCCGAGCACCGCTCTGGCCAGCTCGCGGGCCTCGTCCGGGGACAGCTCGCAGGGCTCGCAGCCGCCGTCGCGGGCGCTGTCGACGAACGCGATCAGGTAGGTCTCCCCGACCGAGGTCTCGACGGCCACGTGCAGCCGCTCGCCCGTGCGAGGAGCCGGGATGGCGGCCGCTGTGGCCGGAGCGCTCACGGTGCCGGTGTGGCTCATGCTGTCACCCCTCATCCGTTCTCAGGCAGCAGTCCACTCCGCTTCCGGCCGGATGTCACGCCGTGAACGTTCGCGGAGGGCCAACCGTTTCCGAATTTCAACAAGGCCCGGCACCTACACGCCGACTTCCGCGTGGTCGGCGGTGGAGCGCTCCAGCTTCTCCACGCGCGCGCTGACCTCGCGCAGCAGGACCTGGGTGGGCACCGAGTCGAGTTCGGGAACGATGCGGACCTCGGCTCCGGCCTCGTCCGCGCTCAGCCGACCGGCCTTGACCAGCACTTCCAGCAGCGGGACGCCGAGGGCGCGGGCCATGATCCGCGCGTTGCCGATGTCCGGCCGGTAACCCTTGCGCCAGCGGAAGACCACGCTCGGTCTCAATCCGCTGTGCTCGCAGAAGTCGTGAACGGTCCATCCGCGTTCGGCCAGGTGCCGTTCGAGGTATTCGACGAAGTCGCTGTCCCCCGCAGTCGCGGTCACGTCGCTCGCGCCAGCGTGTGCCATGCGTTCGAGTCTAGTCCCACCCGTGCGACTCACCGCACTCCGCTCAACGGTGGATGCGCACGCCTGCCATCGGCCGCCAACGCGTTCACCACTGGTTTCGCGCTGATGCATCCATTAGAGTCCAGACACATGAATGAGACTCACGTGTGCGTCACGCCGCCGACCCCAGGCCGCGGAGTCCGCATCTCGTTGCTCCACCCGGCTCACTAGGGGCGGCTGGTGTTCCAGGTGTGGGACTCGGCCCGCACCGCCCCGCGAAGTGGTCCCGACAGTTCTCAGGCCGCGGTCTCGACGTCCTCGACCTGTGTCTCGGTCACGACCTGGCTGCGCGGGCGACGGCGCTTCCACGCCCAGACACCGACCCCGACCAGCACGACCGCGATCGCCAGCACCCAGCTCGCCCGGCCGAGCATCGACTCGACGTACTTCGCCGACGCTCCCGCCGCCCAGCCGATGCCGACGTGGGTGGCCGACCAGGCCACGGCGCCGATCACCGACGAGACGAAGAACCGCGGGTAGGACATGCCGCTGGTGCCCGCAGCGGCGGGCAGCAGCGTCCGCACCACCGGCAGGAACCTGCCCACCAGCACCGCGCCGATCCCCCAGCGCCGCAGCAGCGTGCCCGCGCGATCCCAGTGGTGCTGGCCGAGCTTGCGCACCACCTTCGTCTCGCGCATCTTCAGCCGGTACCGGCGGCCGAGCCAGAACCCGATGTTGTCGCCGATCGCCGCGCACACCGCCACGGTTCCGGCCAGCGTCAGGAAGAACCCGAGGTCGTTCACCGCGGCCGAGGCCACCAGCAGACCTGCCTCGCCGGGGACCAGGAACCCCAGGCCGATGGTGCACTCACCGAGCACCAGGGCTCCGGTGGCCAGCACGAGCAGCGGCCGGGGCAGACCGGCGATCATGGCCAGGGCGTCGCTGATGAACGTCACGGGATCGGGCTCCTCGGCTGCGGTAGCTCGGACGGCGGTCACGCTACCGGGGAGCAGATGAGGTGTTCTCAGGTATGGCACCGATACGCCAACCCGAACCCGAAACCGTTGCCCCTAGGGGGAACCGGATCAGCAGGACTTGGTCCAAGCGCACTCCAGGGCACTTTCGTCGCGCGGGGTGCTCGGGTCGTCGGGCGCCGTGCGCGGCTGCGGCACCCGCGGGAGCCCGCGCGGCTGGTCGGCGGCGCCGTTGTGCTCGGCGAGCCGGATCGCGATCGCGTCCTCCAAGTCCTGCGGGGTGTCGGAGAGGAAGTCGTTGAACACCACCGAGAACACCAGCCTGCGGCCGTCAGCAGCGGTGACGTAGCCCGACAGCGAGGTGACACCGGTCAGCGAACCGGTTTTGGCGTGGACGTTGTCGGCCGCGGCGGTGTCGGCCATCCGGTTGCGCAAGGTGCCGCCGACCATCCTGTCCGGTGCTCCGGCGACGGGCAGGGCGTCGTAGAAGGTCTGGGCCCACGGGCGCTGCGAGGCGTTGTCCAGCAGCACGGCGAGCTGATCCGGGGTGACGCCGTCCATCCGGGACAGCCCGGAGCCGTCCACCAGGCGCAGCGCGTCGGCGTCCACGCCGAGCCCGCGCAGCTTCTCGGCGAGCACGCCCGTCCCGGCCGCCCAGCTCCCCTCCCCGGCCTGCTCGCGGCCCATGGCCTTGACCAGGACCTCGGCGTGGCCGTTGTTGCTGAGCTTGAGGAACGGCACCAGCAGCTCGCGCAGCGGCATCGACTCGCGCGCGGCCAGCTCGCGGGCGCCCGGTGGCGCGGCGGCCTTCCCGGTCCCGGTGACGGTGATGCCGTGCGCGGCCAGGGCGCGGGCGAAGACGTCGGTGGCGTAGGCGGTCGCGTCGGGCACGGCCACCCACTCCTCGACCGGCGCGGCACCGGCCGGGACGGTCCCGGTCACCACGACCCGGCCGCTGTGGTGGTCGCGGGTGATGGCGAGGTCAGGTTCTCCCTCGGCCGCGGTGGTGGCGCGGTTGTCGACGCTCAGCGCATCGGTTCCCGGGTCGAGCGCGACCTCCGGCGCCTGGCCCGGCGCGGTCGGCGTGACCCGCACGATCGCGCTGCCGGCGTCGTAGTCGGTGTCCGGCGCCGCGCTCAGCGCCGAGACCGGCGCCGAGTAGTAGTAGGGCTCGTCGTCCCAGGCCCAGCCGGTGCCCAGCGGAACGTCGTCGAACCAGGTGTCGTCGGCCAGCAGGCGACCGCGCACCTCGCGAACGCCCTGCTCGGCGATCTGGGCGGCGAGCCGGTCGTAGTCGGCGGCCAGCATCGTCGGATCGCCCGTTCCGCGCAGGTGGAGATCACCCAGCAACGTCGGGCCCTGCTGCGCGGCGTCGCTGAGCACCTGCGTGCGGAACCGGTAGTCGGGCCCGAGGGATTCCAGCGCCGCCGCCGCGGTGAACAGCTTCGCGTTGGAGGCCGGCGTAGCGCGGTCGGTGGCCTGCCTGCTGTAGAGGATCTCGTCGGTGGCCGGATCGCGGACCACGACCCCGGCCTGCGCTCCGCCGAGCCTGGGGTCGGCCAGGATGTCGTCGAGGTCGACCTTCAGCGCGTCCACACCGGTCGGCGCCGCACCCGTGGAGGGCACCGCCACCAGCGGGAACGCCACTGCCAACCCGACCACGAACGCCCACCGTCTGCGCATGCCCGCTCCTCTCCGAGATCACGGAGACTAGGCACCCCAGCTGTGAACGGTCAACAAACCCAACCCAAAAGCCGCAAACAAGAAACCACCCGCCACACCCCCCGCCCCCGCACCCGGAACACCGCAGTATTCAGAACCCGGAATACCGCCGTAATCCGGGAACCGAATACGGCCGTAATCCGGCACGGACCCGGAACCGAAGTCAGACGACTGCGAGCGAAGTGACCGCGGCCAGGGGCACGGCTGCCGCAGGGACGGAATACCGCCGTAGTCCGGGATCTGAATACTGCGGTATTCCGGGTGGAGCGGGTGGGGGTCGGGGGTCAGCCGACTGCGATCGAGGTGGCCATGGCCAGGAGGGCGCCGCCGCAGCAGCGCTCGAAGACCGCGCGGCGCTTGGGGCTCGCCAGGAACGCGGCCAGCCGACCCACGGACGGGACCACGACCAGCCACCACGCGGCGAAGGCCATCACCGCGACGCCGCTGAGCAGCGCGGCCTGCGGCATCGGTGCCGCGCTCGGGTCCATCGCCTGCGGCAGCAGCGTCAGGAACGTCAGCATCACCTTCGGGTTGAGCACGTCGGTGAGCAGCCCGCGCAGGAACACCGAGCGGCCGGAAGGCGGCTGCTCGACGACGGTCTCGGCCGGGTGGGAACCGGCGTGGCGCAGCATCTGCAACGCCATCCACGCCAGGTAGGCCACGCCCAACCCCTTGACCACGAACAGCGCCGCCGGCACGGCCGCCACCAGCGCCGACAGGCCGAGGGTGGCGGCGGTGGCGTGCAGCAGCAGCCCGCAGTTCACGCCCGCCGCGGCCAGCCATCCGTACCTGCGACCGCTGGCCGCGTTGCGGGTCACCAGGACGAAGTCGGGACCGGGGACCAGCACGATGACCAGCAGCGCCAGCAGGAACGACCCCCAGGCGATGTGCACGACGAACTCCTTCGAAGAATTTCGGGGAAGCAGATGCGAAGATTCTCCGACGATGGTTCGCCTGCTATCGAGCTCCTGCGTAGGATGTTCGGTTATGAGCGAATCCGTAGAACTGGATTCGGTTGACTGGTGGATTCTGGAGGAGTTGCAGAACGACGCGACCCTGCCGAACCGCACCCTCGCCGAACGGATCGGGCTGGCACCGTCCAGCTGCCTGCAACGCGTCCGCAGGCTGCGAGAACAGGGAGTGATCACCGGGTCGCACATCGACGTCGACCCGGCCGCGACGGGCCTGGCGCTGGAGGCGGTGGTGGCGGTCAACGTCCGCCCGCACACCCGCCAGATCGTGGATCAGTTCCGCGAGTTCGTCATGGCCCAGCCGGAGACCCGCTCACTGCTGCACGTGAGCGGCCAAGCCGACTTCCTGCTGCACGTCGCGGTGGCCGGCACCAAGCACCTGCAGGAGTTCCTCGTCGACAAGCTCGCGTCCCGAACAGAGGTCCGCAACTTCACCAGCTCGATCGTCCTCGAACAACTCCGCACCAGAGCCCTCACCGCCCCCAAGCACCTACGTCCCAAACGCCGCAGACGAACCTGAACCCCGCTCCCGGCAACCGCCACCCTTAGCCGTCGGACTCACCCGACACGACCACGACCCGGTCCCCGCAGGTGATCAACCGGATTTCAGTGGAACTCCGTAACCCGATTTCAGTGGAACTCCGGGACCAGACTTCAGTGGAACTTTGGAACCGGACTTCAGTGGAAGTCGGAGGCCCGATTTCCACTGAAATCGGGGGTCTGGACAGGAGTGGGCACGCGGCGGAGCCGGAGAACAGAGGTGTCAGTCGTTGACGCGGAGGAGACCCTCTTGGACGACCGTGGCGACGAGTTGGCCGTCCTGGGAGAAGAAGCGGCCGGTGGCCAGGCCGCGGCCGCCGGAGGCGCTCGGCGAGGCGCAGTCGTAGAGGAACCACTCATCAGCGCGGAAGCGGCGGTGGAACCACATCGCGTGGTCCAGGCTCGCGCCGACCACGTTGTCCAGGCCCCAGTAGACGCCGTGCCGCGCCAGCGGCGCGTCCAGCAGCGTCATGTCGGAGGCGAAGGCGGCGATGCAGACGTGCAGCAGGTGGTCGTCCGGCACGGCCAGGGCGCCGTCGGCGCGCATCCACACCTGGTTGCGGGCCTCGCGCGGGCCGTTCTCGCGGCTCACCCACGGCGGCTCGGTGACGTAGCGGACGTCGATCGGGCGGGGCTGCGGCGGGCCGAGCTTCGACAGCGACTCGCCGAGCCGCTCGCCGAACGTCGGCAGCGATTCGGGGTCGGGGACCTCGGGCATCGGCTCGGCGTGGTCGATGCCGTCCTCGTCGAGCTGAAACGACGCCGACAGCGAGAAGATCGTCTTGCCGCGCTGCAGCGCGACCACGCGGCGCGTGGTGAACGAACGACCGTCACGGGTGCGGTCGACCTCGTAGACGATCGGGATGCTCGGGTCGCCGGGCCGGATGAAGTACGCGTGCAACGAGTGCACCCGTCGCTCCTCCGGCACCGTGCGACCGGCGGCGACCAGCGCCTGTCCGGCGACCTGGCCGCCGAAGACGCGAATGGTCGAGGAAGCGGGGCTGACACCGCGGAAGATGTTCTCCTCGATGCGCTCCAGGTCCAGCAGCGCCACCAGGCTGTCCAGCACGGGTTGGCCGTGCGGCACGCCGTTGACGTCCACCGGAACCTCGCCCTGCAGGTGGGTCCCGGTCGGGTCGGCTGCTGCGGCCCTGGCCGCTTCGGTCACTGCGTGCTCCTCGGGTAGTGCGCCCGACCGGCCGGACGGGAGCTGGTGCTCCCGTCCGAAGGCCGATCAGACGTGGTCTTCTTCGCCCAGCCGGTGCACGCGGATGAGGTTGGTCGAACCGACCGTGCCCGGCGGCGAACCGGCGACGACCACGACCATGTCGCCGCGCTGCGACCGGCCCAGGGACAACATCGCCTGGTCCACCTGCCGCACCATCTGGTCCGTTGTGTCCACCTTAGGCACCAAGAACGTTTCCGTCCCCCAAGTGAGAGCGAGCTGACTCCGCACGGACTCCTCGGGGGTGAACGCCAGCAGCGGCAGGCGGGTGTGCAGTCGCGCGAGGCGGCGCACGGTGTCGCCGGACTGCGTGAAGGCCACCAGAGCCTTGGCGTTGAGGCGCTCGCCGATGTCGCGCGCCGCGTAGGAGATCACGCCGCGCTTGGTGCGCGGGACGTGGCTCAGCGGCGGCGGCGTGGGCGAACCGGATTCCACGGCCTCGACGATGCGGGCCATGGTCTGCACGGTCTCGATCGGGTAGCGGCCGACGCTGGTCTCACCGGACAGCATCACCGCGTCGGCGCCGTCGAGGACCGCGTTGGCGACGTCGGAGGTCTCGGCCCGGGTCGGGCGCGAGTTCTGGATCATCGAGTCCAGCATCTGGGTGGCCACGATGACCGGCTTGGCGTTCTCCCGCGCGATGCGGATCGCCTTCTTCTGGACCAGCGGGACGTGTTCGAGCGGGAGCTCCACGCCGAGGTCACCGCGGGCGACCATGACACCGTCGAAGGCCAGCACGATGGCTTCGAGGTTGTCCACCGCCTCCGGCTTCTCCAGCTTCGCGATGACCGGTGCGCGGCGGCCGACGCGATCCATGACCTGGTGGACCAGGTCGATGTCGGCGGGGCTGCGCACGAACGACAGCGCGATGAAGTCCACGCCCAGCTCGAGCGCGAACTCCAGGTCCTCGATGTCCTTCTCGGACAGGGCCGGCACGGAGACGTCCATGCCCGGCAGGGAGATTCCCTTGTTGTCGGAGACGGGACCGCCCTCGGTCACCTCGCACACGACATCGTTGTCCTCGACGGAGGTCACGACCATCGCGACCTTGCCGTCGTCGACCAGGAGCCGGTCGCCCTTCTTGGCGTCCTCGGCCAGGCCCTTGTAGGTGGTGGACACCCGGTCGTGCGTGCCCTGCACGTCATCGACCGTGATGCGCACGACGTCGCCGGTTCGCCACTCGACCGGTCCGGCTGCGAACTTCCCGAGCCGGATCTTCGGTCCCTGCAGGTCTCCTAGGATGCCCACGGCGCGGCCGGATTCCTTCGCCGCGGCCCGGACCATGTCGTAGACCTGCTGGTGGTCGGCGTGGCTGCCGTGGCTGAAATTCAGCCGGGCGACGTCCATTCCGCTGCTGACGAGCTCGGCCACCTTCTCCGGATTGGCGGTGGCGGGGCCCATGGTACAAACGATCTTGGCTCGTCGACTCACATCACGTCAGCGTAGTCTCTCGCCGCCCGGGTGCAGTACTCAGCCACGCCCCAAGAAGCTGATCGGTGATTTCGTTGCTGGATCATTACAGAAACCAGCTCAAGCGGCTTCCGCTCCTGATCGCGCTCCTGGTCAGCCTGATCGTGCTGTTCACCCCGGAATCGGGCGTGCCCACGGCCCCGCCCGGGACCGACAAGGTGGTGCATTTCACCCTTTTCGCCGCGCTGGCGATCACCGGTCGCATCGCCGGGTGGCGCACCTCGTCGCTGCTGCCCGCGCTCGTCGCCTACGCAGCCCTCTCGGAGGTGCTGCAGGGCGTGCTGCCCCTGGGGCGCAGCTGCGAACTCCTCGACGGCCTCGTGGACATCGCGGGCGCACTGCTCGGCTGGGCGGCGTTCGCCCTGCGGTCCAAGGCCCGTTGAAGCATGCGGCGGAGCCGCATCCTCTTCCACCACCCAAGAAACCCGCACCGCCGCGGGTTCTTCAGCGCCTTCGTGGCGAGTACGCCGGGACGCCGCGTATCGGCGTACTCGAGGAGCGGCGCACGGAGTCCACGGAGGCGCTGCGCTTTCCCCTTCGGGGGTTTCCGCTCCCGCACCGCCACGCAAAGCAATTCCTCAACAGCGCCTAGCGCCGCTTCTTCTCGGTGGTGCCGATGTGGTCGGCGCACCACTGGTTCAGCTCTCGCACTGCC
The DNA here is from genome assembly GCF_004348435.1 of Saccharopolyspora terrae. Classification (NCBI taxonomy): domain Bacteria; kingdom Bacillati; phylum Actinomycetota; class Actinomycetes; order Pseudonocardiales; family Pseudonocardiaceae; genus Saccharopolyspora; species Saccharopolyspora terrae. Next base: position 50,793 of record NZ_SMKS01000041.1, read on the forward strand.
TCCCACGACTCGCGCACGCGCTGCAAGCAGTCGCGCTCGTGCAGCACGTCGTCGGGTTCCCAGGTGCGGGCCGCGTAGAGCGTCTTGTGCCGCAGCAGGTCCAGCTTCGGGTGATCGGGGGCGAACCCGCGCGGGCGCGTCTGCAGCGTGGTCCCGGCGATCTCCCAGCCCTGCTCGGCGAGCGCGTCGAGCAGCCTTCGCAGCTCCTCGCCGTGGATCTCGGTGTCCACGGCCGCCCGGAACCGGGCCAGCTGGTCGGACTCGGTGTGGTAGCAGCCGCCCGCCACCATCATCCCCTCCGGGCCGACCTCGACGTAGTAAGCGCCGCCGCCGCGCCCCTGCTCGATGACGGCTCCGCAGTGGGTCTTGTACGGCGACTTGTCGCGGCTGAACCGCACGTCGCGGAAGGGCCGGAACACCTTGCCCTTGCCGAACCCGGGCGCGAACTCGGGTTCCAGCTCGGCCAGCAGCGCCTCCATCGGCGCCCGCACGTGCTCGGAGTAGAGCCGCTGGTTGTCCGCCCAGTAGGCCTTCGAGTTGTCCGCCAGGAGCCCTTCGTAGAACTCCACAACCCCGTCGCCGAAACCCTCGAACCTCACACCTCGACCTTAGAAGGGGCGATCAGGTGACGCGGATCCGGTGGCCGACCTCCTCGAGGAAGAGGGCCGCGAAACCCCCGGCAGGGTGGATTCCACGACTACTGCGGGTCGGCTGATCTCCGAAGTCCCCTCGAAGGGATTACAGCGGCCGGGCGGATCAAGATCCCAGGTCAGCGGCCGATTCGCGAGCTAAGCTCGAATCGTGGTCTCCACTGCCAACGCCCGCATGAGCGAATCAGCGGGCAACCTCCCGGCCGACGTGACGAGCTTCGTCGGCCGTCGTCGTGAGATCACCCTGACCAAGCGCCTCTTCTCCGAGGCCCGCGTGGTCACCCTCACCGGCCCGGGCGGCGTCGGCAAGACGCGGCTGGCCGTGCGCGTGGCCTCCAACATGCGCCGCTCCTTCCGCGACAAGGCGTGGTTCGTCGAGCTGGAGAACCTCGACGACGGTGCGCTGGTGCTTGACGCCGTGATCGAGCAGCTGGGTCTCGGCGGGCCGTCGTCGGCCGCGGGCCTGGAGACCATCGTCGACCAGCTCAAGAACCGCGAGATGCTGCTGGTCCTGGACAACTGCGAGCACCTGATCGAGGACGTCGCGATGCTCGTCGACGCGATCATGCGCTGGTGCCCGGGCGTGCGCGTGCTGGCCACCAGCAGGCAGTCGCTCGGCGTGGCCGGCGAGTCCACCGTCGTCGTGCCGCCGATGCAGGTGCCCGATCCCGGACACCTGCCGCCCGCCGAGGCCTACGAGCAGTTCGCCTCGGTCCGGCTGTTCGTCGACCGGGCCAAGGCCGCGGTCCCGGAGTTCGAGGTCACCGCCGACAACGCCGACGCGCTGATGCGGCTGTGCCACCACCTCGACGGGAACCCGCTGGCCATAGAGCTGGCGGCGGTCCGGCTCCGGTCGCTGTCGCTGCAACAGCTCGAGGAGCGCCTCGCCGATCGCTACGACCTGCTCACCGAGGGCCGCCGCGGCGCTCCTCCCCGCCAGCAGACGCTGCGCGCGCTGATCGACTGGAGCTACGAGCTCCTCGACGAGCGCGACCGGCGGGCGTGGGCGCGGATGTCGGCCTTCTCCGGCAGCTTCGACCTCTCCGCAGCCGAGCGCGTGGCCGGCGACGGCAAGGGAGTCGACATCCTCACCGCGGTGCACTCGCTGGTCGACAAGTCCGTGCTGATGCGCGAGGAGGACGGCGGCGAGGTCCGCTACCGGCTGCCGCACACGCTGCGCGAGTACGGCCTGGACAAGCTGGGCGAGTACGGCGAGACGAACCTCGTGCGCGACCGGCACTGCACCTTCTACGCCGAGCTCAGCGCGCGGTTCACCGCCGAGTGGATCGGTCCCGACCAGGCCGCGTGGGTGCAGCGGCTGCGCAACGAGCAGGACAACCTGCGCATGGCGCTGCGGCACGCCGCCGAGGGCTCCGAGACGGGCGGGACCGCCCTGCGGCTGGTCACCGACCTGTGGCCGTACTGGGGAATCCGCGGTCTGAACGCCGAAGCGCGCCACTGGCTGGACGAGGTCCTCGACAACACCCCGCGCGACCTGCCCGAACGCGCCAAGGCGCTGCGGGTCAGCGCCTGGTTCGCGCTGCTGCAGGGCGATCTCGACCGCGTGCAGCCGACCCTCGAACGCGCCACCGTGCTGGCCACCCAGCGGGGTGACGAGATCGAGCGCGCCTACCTGGCGCTGCTGCACGGGCTGATCGCGTTCTTCTCCAACGACCAGCAGCGCGGCACCGAACTGGCCGACGGAGCGCTGGAGCAGTTCCGCAAGCACCGGGAGCTGGCCGGTGAGCTGTGGTCGCTGCACGCGCTGGGCCTGATCAAGGGCATGGGCGACGACCCCGACTCCGGGCTTCGGATGCTCGCCGAGTGCATCCAGCTGTCGACCGAGCACAGCGAGCTGTACTGGCGCTCCTACGCGCAGTGGGCGACCGCGCAGGTGCAGATGCGCCGGGACCGCGCCGACCGGGCGGAGAACTCGGTGAAGGAGGCGCTGCGGTTGCAGCGCAAGCTCGACAACCGGCTGGGCATCGCCTTCAGCATGGACACGCTCGCCTGGATCGCGCACCGCCAGCAGCGCTTCGAACGCGCGGCCCGGCTGCTGGGCGCTTCTTCGGCGCTGTGGGACGCGGTGCGCTCGGCACCGGGGTTCTGGGCGCGGTTCGCCGGTGACCACGATCAGCACCTGATGCAGATCCGGACGGCGCTGGGCCCGGAGGCGTTCGACGAGCAGTACGAGCGCGGGCGGGAGATGTCGCTGACGCACTCAGTGGACTACGCGCTGGAGCTCAAGCGCACCACCAGGCGGTCGTCGTCGGGTTCGGAGTCCGAGGACAACGTGCACCCGATGCCGCTGACCCGCCGCGAGCGGCAGATCGCCGATCTGGTCGCGCAGGGGCGCACCAACAAGGACATCGCGGAGAACCTGGTGATCGCCCAGCGCACGGTCGAGGGGCACGTGCAGAACATCCTGACCAAGCTCGACTTCACCTCCCGCGCGCAGATCGCGGGATGGGTCGCGGGGCAGCGAACGGGTGACGCAGCCGACACCGAAGCCCGGTAACGTTCTTGCCCACTATCACAACGGGTAGCCAAAAACGTTCATTGATTGCCCCGAATGACGCAATATAGGTAGTCGACCCCGTAGAAACCACCATGCAGGGTGACTCTCCGTTCCGGAGTCTGGTTCCTCGTGACCCCCGACGAGACGAAGACCCCCGACCAGATCACCCCCGACACCCCGCAGGATCGCACGACCGGCCGGCACCGTTGGGAGAGGACGGCGCCCTTCGGCAGCCGACTGCGCGCGACCTTCCTCGGCGAACCCGCCGACCGCGCTCACCGCGTCGCCCCCAAGATGCGGTCGCTGCAGGTCGGTGCCGCAGTCGCGGCGTTCGGCGTGCTCGGTGTCTTCACCGCCGCCGCGGGCGGCGACAACGCCGAGACCCGCACCGAGTCCGCTCCGGTGCACCAGGC
>NZ_SMKS01000042.1:0-52681 GCF_004348435.1 Saccharopolyspora terrae
TGCCCGTCTCGGTCAGCGGAGCGTTACGGTGACACACGAGGACCTCCTGGTGATCGGTGCAGATTGTGGTGATCCACACCGAACCCGGAGGTCCTCACTCATTCCAAGATCATCCGACCCCGTGTCACCCGTTCACAACCTCCCAAGGCACTACACCTAGGAGTCCTCGCGCCAGGTGTAGGCGGCTGAGAAGGGGTGGTTGCGGAAGCGCTCCCACTTGGGCTTGATCTTGAGCCAAGTGTCGTCGACGACGTTCTCGTGGAGCTCGGCCAGCCGCCAGCCCGCGCCGAGGCCTGCTGCGACGTGGTCGCTGATCAGGTGCACGTTGGTGGCGATCGCGACCGGTTCGCCTTCGGCGTTGGTGTAGTGGGTGGGCATGCCCGAGGTCATGATGAAGTGCGGGTGGAACGTGACCAGCACGAACGCCGCCCCGGGTGCGGCCAGCCGGTGCGCTTCCGCGTAGAGCGGACGCAGGTCCTCCAGGTGCTCGTCGATCAGCGAGCAGATCACCAGGTCGTAGGCGCCGCTGGGCAGTCCGGTGGCCGCGGCGTCGGCCTCCTCCAGGCGCTCGTGCGCGCCTCGGCGGCGCGCCAGGTCCAGCATCTCCGGGGTGACGTCCACACCGTCGATGTGCTCGACACCGTGCTCCCGCAGCCACTGCCCGGTGCGGCCGGTGCCGCAACCGAGGTCGGCGGCCCTGCTCACCGCCGACCACCTCGGCTCGACCAGGCGCTCCAGCAGCGCCAGGTCCATCACGTCCTCGACGGTGTTCTCGTAGTCGGCGACCCACTCGCCGTATCCCGTCCGGACATCGACCGTCCGGTATCCGCGCGCGTCAAACGTCTCGAAATCCACTCGCCGAATTGTTCCGCCCGGGCGGGGGGCGCGAAACCGATTTTCAGCGCAGCGGCATGCCGACGTAGTTCTCGGCCAGCGTCGTCGCCGCGGCCTTCGAGGAGCGCAGGTAGTCGAACTGGGAGCGCTGCAGGCGGCGCTCGAAGTCCTGGTCCGGCCCCTCGAAGCGGTGCGTCATCGACGTCATCCACCACGAGAAGTGCTGCACCCGCCACACCCGCTCCAGGCACTTCGCCGAGTACTCGTCCAGCCCGGCGTCGCTGCCCGTGCGGTAGTGGTCGACGAGCGCCTCCGCGAGCCGGTCCACGTCGGCCACCGCCAGGTTGAGGCCCTTCGCGCCGGTCGGCGGCACGATGTGCGCCGAATCGCCCGCGAGGAAGAGCCTGCCGTGACGCAGCGGCTCGGCCACGAAGCTGCGCATCGCGGTGACCGACCGGTCGATGATCGGCCCCTCCTGCAGCTTCCAGCCCGGAGCGGCCAGGCGCGCGTGCAGCTCGCCCCAGATGCGCGCGTCGGACCAGTTCGCCAGCGTCTCGTCCGGCTCGCACTGCAGGTAGAAGCGGCTGATGCTGGCAGAACGCATGCTGTGCAGCGCGAACCCGCTCTCGTGGTTGGCGTAGATCAGCTCGTCGGTGGAGGGTGCGACCTCGGCGAGGATGCCCAGCCAGCCGAACGGGTAGACGCGCTCGTAGACGCGGCGCACGTCCGGCGGGATGACGTCCCGGCACACGCCGTGGAAGCCGTCGCAGCCGGCGACGAAGTCCGCCTGCAGCACGTGCGCGCGGCCGTCGTGGGTGAAGGTCACGCTCGGGCTCTCGGTGGTCACGTCGTGCACCGCGACGTCGTCGACCTCGAACAGCACCTGGCCGCCGTCGGCCCGCCTCCGCTCGTTGAGGTCCTTGACGACCTCCTGCTGGCCGTAGACGGTGATCGCGCGACCGGTGAGCTCGGTGAACGGGATGTGCAGCCGCTCGTCGTCGAACTGCATGTGCACGCCCTCGTGCCGGTCGCCCTCGCGCAGCATCCGCTCGCCCACGCCGACCTCCCGCAGCAGGTCGACCGTGCCCTGCTCCAGCACGCCCGCCCGGACCCGCTGCTGGACGTACTCCTGGCTCCGCCGCTCCAGCACGACCGAGTCGATGCCCTGCAGGTGCAGCAGGTGGGACAGCAGCAGACCGGCGGGACCACCGCCGACGATCGCGACCTGGGTGCGCAAGGTGGGGCCTCACTTCTTCGGGGACCACGGACAAGCATCACTGTCCGATCCGCGACCGCCCCTGAGGATGCCTCGCTACCGCTGAGCGGAAACCCGCTGCCCAGGAATGTCCCCGCGAACGACGGAGGGCGGGAGTTCCCGGTGGAACTCCCGCCCTCGTGGTCTTCGGATCAGCAGCAGCGCGATCCGGGGTCGATCTCCTTGCGGTCGATGTGAGCTCGCCAGAACTCGCGCTCGGTCATCGGCTGCTCGGAGCCGTGGTGGGCGCGGTGGTGCTCCAGGTAGGTCTCGTAGGCCGTCTCGCCCACGACACCGCGCACGATCTGCCAGGCCGCGCGGACGGATCCGCGCAGCCTGGTCAGCGTCGTGCCGCTCAACTCCCGCCACTCCCGGAGGAGGCGAGCTCCTTCTGCTTCTGGCGTTCCTCGGCCGTGGGGATGAGGCCGGAGGGCGCCCACAGCTCCGACTTCACGTACTCGGCCTCGGTGCTGGGCAGCGGTTCGGTGGTGCGCAGCGCCTTGATCCAGACGCGGACCGCGTCCACCAGCACGATGATGATCAGCACCGCGAACAGCACGCTCAGCACGCCGTCCACAGTGGAGTTGACCACCACCTTCTGCATCTCCTCGACGGTGTCGGCCGTGCCCTTGCTGGTCTGCCCGGCGTCGAGCGCGGCCTGGTAGGACGCGCGCTGGGCGAAGAACCCGATCTTGGCGTCGGAGGAGAAGATCTTCTGCCAGCTCGCCGTCAGCGTCACCGCCGCGTCCCAGGCCAGCGGGATCAGCGTCACCCAGGCGTACTTGGCCTTGCCCGCCTTGATCAGCAGCGTCGTGGCCACCGCGAGCGCCACCGCCGCCAGCAGCTGGTTGGCGATGCCGAACAGCGGGAACAGCTGGTTGATGCCGCCCAGCGGGTCGTTCACGCCGGCCCACAGGAAGTAGCCCCACGCGCCGACGATGACCGCGCTGGCCAGCCAGTTGCCCGGCTTCCAGCTGACGTCGCCGAAGCGCTTCCAGACGTTGCCGACCGTGTCCTGCAGCATGAACCGGCCCACTCGGGTGCCGGCGTCCACAGTGGTCAGGATGAACAGCGCCTCGAACATCACCGCGAAGTGGTACCAGAACGCCTTCATCGCGTCCCCGCCCATGACCTGCGAGAACACCTCGGACAGGCCCAGCGCCAGGGTCGGTGCGCCGCCGCTGCGGCCCACCAGCGTCTCCTCCTCGACCGCCGCCGCGGCAGCCGACAGCTGCTCCGGGGTGACGTGGAAGCCGATGCCCGCCACTGCCTGCGACGCCGACTGCACGGTGTCGCCGAGCGCGCTGTCGGGCATGTTCATCGCGAAGTAGATGCCCGGGTCGATGATGCAGGCCGCTGCCAGCGCCATGATCGCCACGAAAGACTCGGTGAGCATGCCGCCGTAGCCGATGACCCGGATCTGCGATTCCTTCTCGATCATCTTCGGCGTGGTGCCCGAGGAGATCAGCGCGTGGAACCCGGACAGCGCACCGCAGGCGATCGTGATGAACACGAACGGGAACAGCGCACCGGAGAACACCGGGCCCTCGCCGTTGAGCGCGAAGTCGGTGACCGCCGCGGTCTTCATCCCCGGCATCGCGACCAGGATCGACACCGCCAGCAGCACGATCACGCCGACCTTCATGAAGGTGCTCAGGTAGTCGCGCGGAGCCAGCAGCATCCACACCGGCAGCACCGAGGCGACGAAGCCGTAGATGATCAGCGCGAAGGTCACCTCGTTGCCGGTGAGCGTGAAGAACTCCGCCATGCCGGACTCGGCGACCCAGCTGCCGCCCGCGATGCTCAGCAGCAGCAGCGCGATGCCGATCGCCGACACCTCGACGATCTTGCCGGGCCGCAGGTATCGCAGGTAGAAGCCCATGAACAGGGCGATCGGGATCGTCATGCCGATCGAGAACGCGCCCCACGGCGAACCCTTGAGCGCACCCACCACGACCAGCGCCAGCACGGCCAGCAGGATGATCATGATCGCGAGCACGGCGATCAGCGCCGCCACACCGCCCACCGGGCCGATCTCCTCGCGGGCCATCTGGCCGAGGCTGCGGCCGTTGCGGCGGGTGGAGAAGAACAGCACCACCATGTCCTGCACGGCACCGGCGAAGATGACGCCGATGATGATCCAGATCGTGCCGGGCAGGTAACCCATCTGCGCGGCCAGCACCGGACCCACCAGCGGGCCGGCGCCCGCGATCGCGGCGAAGTGGTGGCCGAACAGCACCCGCCGGTCGGTCGGGTGGAAGTCGGCTCCGTTGTTGAGCCGCTCGGCCGGGGTCGCCCGCTCGTCGTCGGTCTTGAGGACCCGGTTGGTGATGAACCGGGCGTAGAACCGGTACGCGATGGCATAGGACGCCAGGGCCGCGAAGACCAGCCAGGCGGCCGAGATCTCCTCACCGCGCACCAGCGCGATCACACCCCAGCTGACCGCGCCGACCAACGCGACCAGCACCCAGATGATGATTTCCTTGGGACTCATTCTGCGTTTCCGAGCCGATCCACCGCTCGGGGCCGTTGTCGTAGCCACCGTCTCGGACTCCAATCCTGCTGCGCGAGATGCGGTTGCACAGCAGTTCTAGAGCATCGGCTCGCGCGTCTGGAATGTCCAGCCCGTTGCGCGAGAGTAATCAGGATGTGAAGGGGTGGGCGGCCTGCTCGGGTGACGTCGGCCGGGCAACCGGCATGTCGGCTTCCGCTCCCGCGGCTCGATCTTGGTCCACTGGCGTGAAGTCGCCGGATGGACTGATCAACAGCGCGCCGCGTCGGTAGAGTCGCCGCCGTTGATCACAGCCGATTCGGTAACGACCGGATTCCGGCCACAACCCAGAAGGGGGTCCCGGGCGTCGTGCACAGATGTGACGGTGTCGATCGCAATGCCTGTGACCGTCCGGCCGGGTGACGGGTCGGCGGCAATGGACGAGCTGACGAACAAGCTGACCGACCTCTACCAGGAGCACTACGCGCAACTGCTGCGGATCGCGGTGCTGCTGGTGGACGACCGAGCCTCCGCCGAGGACATCGTGCAGGACGCCTACCTGCGGGTCTTCGACTCGCGGACCAGGCTGCGCGATCCCGACAAGGCGCTGGCCTTCCTGCGGCAGGCGGTGCTCAACCGGGCGAGATCGACGTTGCGCAGACGGCTGGTCGCCCGCAAGTACCTGCCGAAGCTGGCCGTGGCCGACAGCCACCCCGACGACACCGGGCGCGGACTCGACCGCGCCGTGCTCGCCCAGGCTCTCGCGCGCCTGCCGCGGCGGCAGCGGGAGGCCATCGTGCTGCGCTACTACGCCGACCTGAGCGAACTCCGCACCGCCGAGGTGATGGGATGCAGCCAGGGGTCGGTGAAGTCCTACTGCTCGCGCGGGGTGGCCAGGCTGTCGGAGTTGCTGGGGGAGCGGGTGTGAACGAACTCGATCGCGACACCGAGCTGGTGCGCGCCCGGATGCACCGGGCCGTCGCCGATGTCGAACCGGCGCCGGATTCGTTGCCACGACTGCTCGCCGCCGCCCGGCGCAGGCGCGCGCCGCACCGCAGACCGACGTTCCTGGTGGTCGCCGCAGCCGCCGTGGCGGCCGTCTTCCTCGGCGTGGCACTGGGTTTCCAGGCGCCGGACCCGCAGCCGGTGAGCGTGCGGCCGGGCAACTACGTCGCCGCCGTGGGAGCCGGGGCGATCGCGTCGTTTGACGTGGCGTCCGGGCGCAGGCAGGGCGAGGTCGCCCAGGTGTCCGGTGGCGAGGTGACCGATCTGGCGGAGGACCAGGGCCGGGTGTTCGCGCTCGTGTCCACACCGGACGGTCATCGGGTCGTGGAGGTGGCCACCGGCGGCGCCCAGCGGGACCTCGCCGGCGCCGGGGACGCTCGTGCGCTGACCGCCGCGGGCGGCCGGGTCGCCTACGCCGACGGCGACCGGATCGTGCTGTGGATCGGCGGCGACCGCCGGGACCTCCCGACCCCCGGGCTGCGCGTGCTCGACCTCGCGCTGTCCGGCGACGGACGGCTGGCGCTGCTCGCCGAACGCGGCGGACCGGCCGAACTCCTCATCACCGACCCGGATCCGACCACCGTCGACGCGAGTCGCGCGGCCCCGACGGGCCCGTGCGGGCCGCTGGCCATCGCCGGATCCGGCTCGGACATCGCCGCCCTCGAACCCGCCGACTGCACTGCTCCGGGCCGTGCCCGGATCGCCACCTACGCCGCCGACACCGGCCGGAAGCTGGCCGCGGGCGTGCCGTTCGCGACCCCGCCGCTCGACCCGGCGCACCTCGGCCTCTCCGCCGACCCCCAGGGCCGGGTCCTGGTCTCCGTCCCGGGCCGGGCCCAGTGGTTGGTCGACGGCACCGACGTCCTGCAGATCCCGTTGCCCTGCGCGGCATCCGGGCCCTGCACCGCTCTTCCCGCGACTTTCTGACCGACGCGTCATCCCTGTGCTTCACCCAAGCGGGCGAGACATCGGCGATGTGCTGGTCCGGGAGGAGGGGGTGACTCATCCTCGGAAGATCGGCCGAGAGGTTGGGGTGGTTGTGCGGGGATTGCGGCGGTTGGTGCTCGTGGCTCTGGACCGGCCTCGGTGGCAGCAGTTCGTGGCGTGCTGCGTGTCGCTGTGGGCGTTGGCGTGGATCGTCGGGCAGTTCATCGCACCCGCGCACGGACCGAGCGCGCTGGGCGTGCTCGGAGAGCTCGCCGCGCGCGTCGGTGTGACCGGCGGCGGTTGGGCGGAGCGCGTCGCCGAGACCTGGCAGCACAGCGGCGGCGGACTCGCGATCTTCGGCGGACTGCTGTGGGCGGCCACCACCGAGCGTGGGCAGCTCCCGGCCCTGCTCGGCTGGGTCGCGGTGATGCTGGGCGCCGAGCGGCTCGGTTACCGGCCCGCGATGCTGGTCGCGGTGGCGAGCATGGTCGGGTTCGTGGTGCTGCTGTGGATCACCGCGCAGATCTCCCGCCGCTTCCTGGACCGCACCACCTTGTTCCCGAACGACGTCGTGCGAGCAGGAGTCACGGCCGCCGCGCTGTCGGCGGTGGTGCCGCTGTTCGCGCCCACGTTGTTCCTGGCCAGGCTCGGAAACCCCTACCTCACCAAGGGGCCGCGCCCGATTCCCGCGCAGCGGCGCGAAGAAGCGCCCGTCCACGACCGGGAGCGCTCCTAGGGAGTGTTTATGAATTGCTTTGCTTGGCGGTGCGGGTAGCGGAACCTGATCGGCTCCGTGGACTCCGTGCGCCGCTCCTGATGTATGCCAATACACGGCGTCCCGGCGTACTCGCCACGAAGCCGATCAGAACCCGCGGCGGTGCCGGCTGAGTCCCACACCTGAAACAGCGGCTTGCGCCGCATTCTTAAACAGCACCTAGACGTCGAGCCGCAGACCTCGTTCGGCCATCGCGCGCAGTTCGAGGTCGTCGGGGTTGGAGGGCTGTTGCGACCACACGGCCTGCACGACCCGGACCTGACTTCCGCTCTGCTGCACCGACTGCGCCGCGTCGCCGAAGTCCCGCGGTGCCCCGGGCCAGCTCCGGCCCTGCGCGACGAGGTCGCTGATGCCGCCCGTTCCCGCCGACTCCAGCAGCGTCCGCAGCTCGGTCGCCGACTTCGGGTCCGCCAGGTCCACGGCCGCGATCGACACCGCCACCGACGAGGTGCCCAGGTGCGCCTCGAAGACGCCGCGCCGCAGGCTCCGGCACGACTGCTGCTGGAACCAGCGCTGCACGTCGCCGTAGGCGTTCGGTCCGCAGGCCTTGCCCTGGTCGATCGCGTGCTGCGTGAACTCCACGCCGTCGACCCGTTGCACCGCCAGTTCGGGCGGGCTCGCCGAGGGCGATCCCAGCGTCATGACCCCGAGCAGCGCGCACACCACGGCCACCGCCGCCACGGCGGCGATCAGCTTGCCGCGCGGGAACGTCCGGGCCTTCGCGGCCTCGCGCTCGCGCTCGCGGTCGGAGGGCCGGTCCTCGGAGTACTTCGGGATGAGCATCGTGTCGATGCTGGAGAGGTCGACCTCCGGCGAGGCCGGAAAACCCTCCTCGACCAGGGTTTCTCCGGTCGCTTCAGCTCCCAGCACCCGGAGCAGCCCCAGCGCGGGCACCGCGCCGCACGGGCTCTCGTAGGTCGCCAGCTCCCGCGCCGCGGACAGGACGGAGGTCGTGTTCGGCGAGACCACCCGGACGCCGCGGTGCAGGTCGGTCGTCGGCTGCATGACCTGCCCGACGTAGGGCCCGACCGCGACGACCGCCGCCACCGGCAGCGGTTCGAGCCCGCGGGTCTGCAGGCTGCGGGCCAGCGCGGCAGCCGATTCCAGCCCTTCCTGCGCCGGGTTGACCTTGCCCTCGGTGCGCACCAGCGGCCAGCCGTCCACCGTCCACGGCGTGCCGACGGGGGCGTCGAGCTTCAGGGCCGGTTCCGGCAGGTCCACACCCAGCACCACGATCACCCCGCGCGGCAGCACGATCACCGCGTCCAGCGGGCGAGGGCTGCCCGGAGGGCGGCAGCCGAACACGGTGACACCGCCGAGCACCGAACGGCCGGCGCCCCACGCGGCGATGGCCGCCCGGATGTCGGCGCCGACCTCGGTCGGTTCCGCTCCGAGCCGCACCAGGTGCATCAGGCCTCCTCGAGAGTTCCGGTGTGCCGGGTCCTTTCGGACCGACCCGAAAGACGGTAGCGGGGGCCGCCAGGTCACGTCCCTCGGATTGCGCATTAACCCGTTCGAGTGGTAATTGCCACTCCTCCGCCGAGGAGGCGTTGGTGCGTCCGAGGGACGTCGATCGTCCGGTGCGGCGCTGGGATCAGCGATTTCAGTGAATCACCGTCACCGGGGGCCGACTGGTCTCGGCTGGTACCGGGCTTCGTCGCAGATGGACGGTTGACGATCTCGCGGTGGCGGAGATCTCCACCGGCGATGCAGAATGGCGTCGCAGCTGGTGATCGTCGGGTTCGCGAGGTCGTAGGGGAAGACGTCCCTCGTCGAATAGCGGAGGTCAGCAGTGAGCACCCGTGGCAGCGACAGTGGCCTCACCTGCGGTGTGGTCTACATCCACTCGTCGCCGTCTGCGGTCTGCCCGCACGTCGAGTGGGCGATTTCCGGCGCACTCGGCACTCGGACGGAACTCCGCTGGACGGCGCAACCGGCAGCCCCAGGACAACTCCGCGCGGAGTGCACCTGGACGGGCGAGCCGGGTACTGGAGCACGCCTGGTGACCGCGCTGCGCGCGTGGCCCATGTTGCGCTTCGAGATCACCGAGGACCCCAGCCATGGGGTCGACGGGCAGCGGTTCTGCCACGCGCCCGGACTCGGCCTGTGGCGTGCCTGCACCAGCGCCAATGGTGACATCGTCGTGAGCGAAGATCAACTCCGCACGCTCGCGGCGAATGCCAAGGGCCCGGAGGCCTTCTCGCACCGAGTCGGGCAGCTGCTCGGCGCGGAGTGGGACGACGCCCTGGAACCGTTCCGCCGCGCGGGCGACGGCGCACCGGTCACGGTCCTGCACCGCGTCGGCTGATTTCCGGCAGATCGCGGGGAAGCTCTCACCCGGCTGATCGGGTTGTGCGAAGCTGAGCAGGTGCGTTCTTGGCTGAAATGGGGGATTCCGCTCGCCGTCGTCGTGCTGCTCGCGGCGGGCGGCGGTGGGGTCCTGCTGGCCCAGCAGGTCTACTACGGCGAGCGCGAGTCGTCTCCGGACGTGGAGTCCGCACCGTCGGGCGTCGCCGCGCAGCAGAAGGTGTCGCGCTCCGGCGTCGAGTACTCGCCTGACGCCGCCGCGTACCCGGACCAGCGGATCATCGAGGGACTGCTGGACAACTACTTCGACGGCATCAACCGCAGGAACTACGAGCTGTGGAAGTCCACGGTCCCGCCCAGCAAGTGGCGAGAGCTGCCCCTGAGCAAGTTCCACGACGACTACGGCACCACCACGGACTTCGACATCAAGGTGCACCGCATCGATCCCGGCCAGGACCGCTCCGCGCTGGTCATGCTGAGCTTCAAGAGCAACCAGGACATCGCTGACGCGCCGCCGCAGGCCAAGGCGAGCTGCGTGCAGTGGGACGTCGTCTACCCGGTCGTCGTCGACGAGGACGGCAACGCCGTCCTCGACATCAGCAAGCTGCCCAACAGCGCCATCGTCGTCCCCTGCGGGTGACGCAGGCGCCGACGCGCCGGCACGAGGGGAGTTCTGGTCACGGGATCTGCGGGCCTTGCGCATCGCGACGCCGTCGCGCGGAGACCTGCGATGCGCGGTTCCGGGCGGTCTTCACCGGAGCGGGAGGAAGCGGGCCGTGGCGGGGACGGGAATGTCACCCGTCCCCGCGGACCGCGATCATGCCTTGGCGAAGGCCAGCGCGACGTTGTGCCCGCCGAAGCCGAAGGCGTTGTTGATGGCGGCGGTCTGCTCGACGTGGCGCGGCTTGTCGGCCACCACGTCCAGCTCCACCTTCGGGTCGAGGTTCTCGAGGTTCTGCGTCGCCGGGATGACGCCGTGGTGCAGCGAGAGGATCGTGACGATGCTCTCCACCGCACCGGCCCCGCCGACCAGGTGCCCGAGCGAACCCTTCGGCGCGGTCACCACCGCACCGTCCCCGATGGCCTTGCGCACCGAGTTCGCCTCGCCCACGTCGCCGACCACCGTGGAGGTGGCGTGCGCGTTGACGTGCCCGATGTCGGAGGGCTGCATGTCAGCTGCGGCCAGCGCCTTGCGCATCGCCGCGACCTGTCCCAGACCGTCCGGGTGGCTACCGGTGATGTGGTACGCGTCGGAGGTGATGCCGGATCCGGCCAACCGGCCGTAGATCCGGGCACCGCGCGCCTTGGCGTGCTCGGCGCTCTCCAGGATCACCACACCGGCACCTTCGCCCATGACGAACCCGTCGCGGTCCACGTCGAACGGGCGGGAGGCGCGCTCCGGCTCGTCGTTGCGGGTGCTGAGGGTCCGGGCCTGGGCGAAACCGGCGATGGTGATCGGGTGGATGCAGGACTCCGCACCACCGGCCACCACCACGTCGGCGTGGCCGTACCGGATCATCTCCGCGGCCTTGGCCAGTCCCTCGGCGCCGGACGCGCACGCCGAAGCCGGGGAGTGGACGCCGGCGCGGGCGCGCAGCTCCAGGCTGACCATGGCGGCCGGGCCGTTGGGCATCAGCATCGGCACGGTCAGCGGCGAGACCTTGCGCAGGCCACCCGCTTCCAGCTGGTCGTCCTGCTGGAGCAGGGTCAGCGGGCCGCCGATGCCGGTGCCCAGCGCCACGCCGAGCCGATCGGGGTCGACCGGTTCGGACTCGTCCGTGGGCATCTCGAAGCCGGCATCCGCCCACGCCTCGCGGGCCGCGATGACCGCGATGGCTTCGCAGCGGTCCATCCGGCGGAGCTGCACGCGGGGCAGCACCTCGCTCGGATCGACCGCCAGCGGGGCTCCGATCTTGGCGGGCAGCTCGTAGGTGTCGAGCCATTCGGCCTCCATGCGGCGGATGCCGCTGGCGCCGTTGAGCAACCCGTCCCAAGTGGACGCGACGTCACCGCCCAGCGGTGTCGTCGCGCCCAGCCCGGTGATGACGACTTCGGTGGTCATGCGTTCTTGGCGATGTAGTCCACCGCATCACCGACGGTCTTGAGGTTGGCCAGCTCGTCGTCCGGGATCTTGACGCCGAACTTGTCCTCGGCCTGCACGGCGATCTCCACCATGGACAGCGAGTCGATGTCCAGGTCGTCGACGAAGGACTTGTCGATGGTCACGTCGGCCGCGTCGACACCCGCGACCTCCTCGACGATGGTGGCGAGACCCTTGGTGAATTCTTCGTTCGACACTGGTTCTTCCTTCCTGGTTCTTACGTTCCTACCGCCGGGTTGCGTCACCCGCGGTGGCTTTTCCGGTTGTGGCGCGATATCAGGGGCAGATGGCGACCTGGGCGGCGTAGGACAGCCCGGCACCGAAGCCCACGAGGAGCATCACGGCGCCGCTGGGGATCTCCCCGGCAGCCCGCATGTGATCGATGGCGAGCGGGATCGACGCCGACGACGTGTTGCCGGAGTAGACGATGTCACGCGCGACGACGAGGTCATCGCGGGCACCCTTGCTCTGCAACTTCTTCCCGATGGCCTCGACGATGCGCAGGTTCGCCTGGTGCGGCACCAGCACGTCGATGTCGGAGAGCTGCAACCCGGCCGCCTCGACGGCCTCGATGGCCACCGGCGCGATCTGCGTGGTCGCCCACCGGAAGACCGACTGGCCCTCCTGGTGGATGTACTTGTTCTCGCGCAGGTAGATGGTGTCGACCAGGTCGCCGGCGCTGCCGAGCACACCCGGGCCGAGCTGCGGCTCGTCGGACGCGCCGACCACGGTCGCACCGGCACCGTCGGCGAAGATGATGAGGTTGGAGCGGTCCGTCCAGTCCATCCACTCCTGGAAGCGCTCGGAACCGATCACCAGCACGTTGCGGGCGGAACCGGCG
The DNA here is from genome assembly GCF_004348435.1 of Saccharopolyspora terrae. Classification (NCBI taxonomy): domain Bacteria; kingdom Bacillati; phylum Actinomycetota; class Actinomycetes; order Pseudonocardiales; family Pseudonocardiaceae; genus Saccharopolyspora; species Saccharopolyspora terrae. The sequence goes on from NZ_SMKS01000042.1 coordinate 12,537, forward strand.
CGCACCGCGTCGGAGGCGGTGTTGAGGGCGTAGACGAAACCGGCGCAGGCGGCGTTGAGGTCGTAGGCGCTCTTGGCCTTGATGCCGATCTGGTCGGCGACCTGGGCCGCGGCGTTGGGGATCCCGCCCGGCATCGTGCAGGTGGCCACGATGACCTGGTCCACATCGGACGGCGTCAGGCCCGCGTCGGCGATCGCCTTGGCGCCGGACTCGACGGCCATGTTGACCACCGTCTGGTGCTCGTCGCCCATGCGGCGGTGGATGATGCCCACCCGCTGGCGGATCCACTCGTCGTTGGTGTCCACCAGCTTGGCCAGGTCGTCGTTGGTGACGATCCGGTTGCCCTGGGTGCTGCCGAAGCCCAGCAGCTTGGTTCCCGCGACGGCGGGCTTCGATGCGATGTGGGGCAGGCTCACGCGGCGCTCCCGAGCTGGTCGGCGACCTTGTCGAGGTCGGCAGGGGTCTTGAGGGCGATGGTCTGGACGCCCTTGAGCGCGCGACGCACCATGCCGGTCAGCGCACCGGCCGGCGGGAACTCCACGACGGCGTCCACACCGCGCTCGCCGAGCGCGGTCATGCAGCTGTCCCAGCGCACCGGACTGGTCACCTGGTTGACCAGGCGGTTCAGGATGTCGTCGGCGGAGGAGACCACCGAGCCGTCCGCGTTGGACAGCAGCGGCAGCACCGCGTCGGTGGCTTCGACGCTCTCGGCGTGCTTGGCCAGGGTTTCGCGGGCGGACACCATGAAGCGGGTGTGGAACGCGCCGGCGACCGGCAGCGGGCGGACCCGAGCGCCTTCCGGCGGCTCGGCGGCCAGCTGCTCCAGCGCACCGGTCTTGCCCGCGGCGACGATCTGACCACCGCCGTTGCGGTTGGCCGGGTCCAGGCCGAGGCGCTCCAGCGTCTCCAGCACGATCTGCTCGTCACCGCCGAGCACCGCGGCCATGCCGGTCGGCTCCAGCGCGCAGGCGGCGGCCATCTCCCGGCCGCGCACCGCTGCCAGCGCCACGGCGTCGTCCGCGCTGAGCGCTCCTGCGACGGCCGCTGCGGCGAGCTCGCCGACAGAGTGGCCGGCGACCGGCGTGTCGGCGGGCACCTCGAAGCGGCGGCGCAGTTCTTCGGCTGCGATCAGCGCCAGCGCCACGACCAGCGGCTGGGTGACCGAGGTGTCCTTGATCTCGTCGGCCTCCGCGGTGGTGCCGAGTCTGATCAGGTCCAGGCCGGTGAGCTCCGACCAGCGTCCGAGGCGGTCCTCGACGCCGTCGAGCTCCAACCACGGGTTGAACATCCCTGGGGCCTGAGACCCCTGTCCGGGGGCGAGAAGCGCGATCACTCTTGCTACTGAACACCCGGTGGCGGGATCGGGGTGATGCCGACGAGGACTAAGTCCTGCGCGCAAAGTTGTGGAGTGTCTACAAGCACCACCTGGGGCGGTCGTCCTTAACTGGGGAATCGTTGTTGGGCGTGTCCGGTCGGTGACAGCCTGGTGAACCCCGCACCACCGAATTCGCCCTGTGTTCGCGGACTCACCACAGCCCTCGGGCCTTGGCGAGCCGGCCGACCGCGAGCCCGACCCGCAGCACGTGGGCGTCGCGGGCGTTGGACGGCGTGCGCCCGGTCAGCTCGGCGACGCGGCGGAGTCGATATCGGACGGTGTTGGGGTGGACGTAGAGCTGGCGGGCGCAGTTCTCCAGCACGCCGCCGACCTCCAGGTAGGTGTCGACGGTCTCCATCAGCGCGCCGCCCGCGTCGACCAGCGGAAGCACGATGCGCTCGACCAGCTGGCGCTCGGCTTCGGGGTCACCGGCCAGCGCGCGCTCGGGCAGCAGGTCAACGGAGGGAACCGGTCGGGGCGCGGTCGGCCAGGCCACCACCGATCGCAGGGCCGACATCGCGTCGGAGGCGGAGCGGTGCGCGTCGGCCAGGCTCGGCATGCTCGGGCCCGCCACCACAGGGCCCTCGCCGAACGCCTCGGTCAGCCCGTGGGCGATCTGCTCGTTGTCGCGACCGTCGCCGGTGCCGCCGAAGACGACCACGAGCCGCGTCCCCTGCACGCCCAGCAGGACCGGGCAGCCGACCCGGGCGGCCCGGCTGCGCACCTGGTAGACGACGGTCGGCGGGTCGTCGGAGGGGGCGTTGCCGACGAGCACGGTGGCCTCGGAAGCGGGGTCCCAGCCCAGCGCGGCGGCCCGGGACAGCAGTGACTCCTCGGCGTCGCCGCGCACGATGCCGTCGACGACCAGAGCTTCGAGCCGCGCGTCCCACGCGCCGCGCGCCTCGGCCGCGGCGGCGTAGGAGGTGGCGGCGGCGAAGGCGATCTCGCGGGTGTAGCGCAGGATCGCCTCCAGCAGCACGAACCGCTCGTGCTCCTTCTCGGCGAGCTCCGGCAGCTGCTGCTCGAAGACGTCGATGGCGACGCGGACCAGTTCCAGCGTCTGGCGGAGGCTGACCCAGCGGGAGAGGTCGCGGGGCGCGTTGCGGAACGCCTCGGCGGTCAGCCGGATGGACTGGCTGGGGTCCTGCATCCAGGAGACGAAGTTGGAGACCCCGGTCTGGGTCACCAGCTGAACGCTCGCCCGCTGGTCGGCCGGAAGCCGCTGGAACCAGGGGAGTCGTTGCTCCATCGCGGTGATGCTGGCGCCGGCGAGCCCGCCGGAAGCGCGCTCGAGCCGGTGCAGCGTCGCCGCACACACTTGATCTTGTGTACCGGTGTCCCGCTCACCAGCGTCTTCGGTACTCATGCCGACAGAATCGCATGTCCGAGATCAGCGCGTTCGCGGGGAGCGCGCGGAAGCGAGCAGCCTCACCCGGCTGGAATTCGTATTCATGGCGTAATTGAATTGGTCAAACAATTCATTCGAAAGAGCGACAAAGTCGTCCGAACGTGGAGCCTGTCGGAGTTGCCGCGGAGTTGATGTTCGAGAACGATTTCCGAGACGCGAATTCGCCAATGATTTTCCGGTTTCACCGAGGAGCAAGGACTATGGGAGCTCTCCAGCAAGGATTGTCCGCGGCGTGGTCCGCGGTCGCCACGTTCGTGCCGAAACTCGTCGTCTTCCTGATCATCCTGCTGGTCGGCTGGCTCATCGCCAAGGCCGTCTCCAAGGCTGTTCAGATGGCGTTCACCAAGCTGGGATTCAACAAACTCCTGGCGAAGTCCGGCTTGAACGACATGACGTCGGGTTCGGGAATCGACATCGGCGGAATCCTCGTCAAGCTGATCTACTACTTCATCCTGCTGATCTTCCTGCAGCTGGCGCTGAGCGCGTTCGGCCCGAACGCGGTGAAGGACCTCATCGACCAGGTCGTGCTGTTCCTGCCGCGGATCGTCGTCGCCGTCGTCCTGGTCCTGGTGGCCGGTGCGATCGGTCGCGCGGTCGGTGACCTGATCACCAGCTCGCTGGGCAACCGCTCGTTCGGCCCGATGCTCGGCAAGATCGCCTTCGGCTTCATCCTGGCGCTGGGCATCATCTCGGCGCTCAACCAGATCGGGATCGCGGTCACCGTGACCACCCCGGTGCTGGTCGCCGTGCTGGCCGCGGCCGCGGGCGTGGTCATCGTCGGTGTCGGCGGTGGCCTCATCCAGCCGATGCAGCACCGCTGGAGCCGGTGGCTGGACAACGCCGAGTCGCAGTTCGGCGGCAAGGGCAACGTCGCCGGGGACCAGCCCACGCAGCAGATGCCCGCTCCGGGGCAGCCCGGCCAGCCCGGGCCAGGGCAGCAGGGGCACAGCGGAACCCTCTGACGCGAGGCCGAGAGATCGGGGCCCACCCATCGGGTGGGTCCCGATTTTTCACGCTCTTGGCCGTTCCGGGCGGGTGCGGGGAACCGACACCATGGTGCGCGGGATCTCGTTGGGGGTGATCACCGATGGCACTACCTCTCGTGTGGCTCGCCGACGTGCTGCGCGCGGCCGGCCTGGCCGTCGTGGAGACGTCCGGGTGGAAGGAGCGCACGGCCTCGGGTGTGCAGCCGACCGCCGCGGTCGGCGTTCTCGAGCACCACACGGCGACTCCGGCCTCGTACGAGAACCCGGCTCCGAGCGTGCAGCTGTGCATCGACGGGCGCAGCGATCTCAAGGGGCCGCTGTGCCACGCGGTGATCGGTTTCGACGGCGTGGTCCACGTGATCGCCGCGGGCCGCGCCAACCACGCGGGCGAGGCCAAGGCCTCCGGGCCGAACCCGGCCGGCGACGGCAACACCCTCTACGTCGGGTTCGAGTGGGACTACCAGGGCGTCGAGCAGGGGCCGAGCCCCGAGCAGCACGGCGCGGCGATCACCGCCACCGCCGCGGTGCTGCGTCACCTCGGCCGGCCGTTGGAGGCGGCGCGCGGCCACAAGGAGACCAGCGTCACCGGCAAGATCGACCCCGGCCACGTCGACATGGACCGCTTTCGCGCTGACCTCGTGACCAAGGACCAGGAGGACGAGATGACCCCGGAACAGGACGCGATGCTGCGGCGCTTGGAGCACGAACTGCTGGGACCGCGCGGTCCTCAGGGGCAGATCCAGGGGTGGCAGACCGCGGTCGGTCCGCGCACGATCGTCGCGATGCTGGTGGACCTGGTCAACAGCATGGCCGCGAACAACCAGCCGGCCGCGCCGCAGGGAGCCGTCCAGGGTCCGGAGGCGATCAAGGCGGCCTTCGAAGCGATGCCGGCCGATCAAGCCGCGCCGCTGCTCGCCGAACTGGTCCGCATCCAGCAGCAACGCCAACCGGCGCCGGGGGCTTGAGGGCGGCGTGGTCGCTGTTCCAGCCGCGAGCGCGATGATTCCGCGGCAGCCCTAGGTGCTGTTTAAGAATGCGGCGCAAGCCGCTGTTTCAGGTGTGGGACTCAGCCGGCACCGCCGCGGGTTCTGATCGGCTTCGTGGCGAGTACGCCGGGACGCCGTGTATTGGCATACATCAGGAGCGGCGCACGGAGTCCACGGAGCCGATCAGGTTCCGCTACCCGCACCGCCAAGCAAAGCAATTCATAAACACTCCCTAGACCGCGCGGCGCCGTTGGGCGCGTTGGTCGCGCCGGTTGAGGAGGCGCTTCACCAGTGCGGGCTGCTGGGCTAAGGCTTCGGGCTCGTCCAGCAGGCGGTTGAGGCGCTGGTAGTAGCGGTTCGGGGAGAACCCGAAGCGTTCCTGGATGACCCGTTCCTTGTTGCCCTGGTACTGCCAGTGCTCCAGCTCGAAGGCGAGGATGGCGCGGTCGGTGTCGTTCATCCGGCGTTACCCCCTCGTTCAGCTTCGGACGATCAAGTCTAGGTGATCGGGGTACGGGTGTTCGATCGGCCATCAGTGGTGTCGGCTCGTTGTGATCCGACCCACGTCTGGATCGCGGAACAGATCGACCGGCGCAGGATGTTGGCCAGTGCAGTACGAACTCGTGCGCTCCGGGGTCGGTGAAACTCCGAACCGGCGGTGAAAGTCCGCGAACCGGCACCTCGTGGGGGCCGGCCGATCCGGTGGAATTCCGGAACCGACGGTCAAAGTCCGGATGAGAGGCGCGCACGGGCCACCGCGGAGCGCGAATCCCGGCGGTTCACGCCGTGTTTCGCCGGTTCCGCGGTCGCCCGCGCACACCCCGGCGCACCCGGCGGGAGGAGCGGGCGTGCAAGCGGTGGCGGAATGGCTGCTCGGCAACGGGATCACCGTGCTGGGCCAGAAGATCTCCTGGGCCGAACTCGTGGGGCAGCTCTGCGCGCTCGCAGTGGTCTTCCTCGCGCAGCGGCGCTGGGTGGCGACGTGGCCGGTGCAGGTGTCGGCGACCGTGCTGCTGTTCGCGGTCTACGCCTCCGCCCACCTCGGCGGTCTGGCGGTCCGCCAGGTGGTGATCCTGCTGATCTCCGTCTACGGCTGGTGGGCCTGGAACCGCCGCAGCGACCCGGTCTACGGCGTGGCGATCCGCAAGGCCACCGGTGTCGAGCGGCTGGTGCTCGTCGGCGTTCTGGCCCTCGGCACCTCGGCGTTCGCGCTGCTGCTGAGCGCGCTGGACGCCTCGTGGGCGCCCTGGCCGGACGCCTGGATCTTCATCGGCACCGGCGTCGCGTTCTGGGCGCAGGGCCGGGGCCTGGTCGAGTTCTGGCTGGTCTGGCTCGCCGTGGACGCGGTCGGAGTGCCGCTGCAGATCGCCTCCGGCCTCTACTTCAGCGCTGCCATCTACCTGGTCTTCGCAGCCCTGGTCATCCACGGCTGGTGGTCCTGGACCCGCACGGCCCGAGCCCAGCGCGAACTGGCCACCCCGGTCACAAGCGGCTGAGGACTGCTGCGGTCACGCCCTTGGTGCCGCAGGTGGGGGTGCCGTTGGGGTTGAGGCGGACGGAGCCGTCGGCGTAGGCGGCTTCGACGGCGCCGGTGATGCGCTTCGCCGTGCCGATGGCGCCCACGTGGTCGAGCAGCATCGCCGCGGTCAGCAGCTGCGACGTCGGGTTCGCCTCGTCCTGCCCGGCGATCGACGGGGCGCTGCCGTGCACGGGTTCGAAGTAGGCGGTGCGCTCGCCGATGTTGCCCGACGGGCACGTGCCGAGCCCGCCCGCGGTCGCCGCGCCGAGGTCGCTGAGCATGTCGCCGACGAAGTTCTCGGTCACCAGCACGTCGAAGTGGCCGGGATCGGCGACGAGGTCGTGCGCGGCGGCGTCGGTGTAGCGGTGATCGGCTTCGACGTCGGGGTACTCGGCGGCGATCTCGTCGAAGATGTCCCGGAAGAACGCGAAGCTGCGCAGCACGTTGCTCTTGTCCACGCAGGTCACCCGGCGAACTCCGTCGCCCGGGGCGCCGTTGCGGGTGCGCGCGGTCTCGAAGGCGAACCGCACGATCCGCTCGACGCCGACCCGCGTCATCAGCAGCTGGTCGCTGGCCGCCCGCTCGTTGCGCACTCCGGAGCCGCGCGAGAGGTACAGGCCCTCGGTGTTCTCCCTCACGATCACGTAGTCGATCGGGCTCGCCGAGTCCCGGATCCCGGGCAGCAGCCGGACCGGGCGCACGTTGGCGTAGGTGTCGAGCCCGTTGCGCAGCACTCCGCCGAGCACACCGGCTTCGGTCCCGTCGGGCTTGCGAACCTCCGGCAGTCCGACCGGGCCCTTGAGCACGGCGTCGTACTCGTCCCGGAACCGCTCCAGGGCCCCGGCCACCAGCGGTTCTCCGGTTTCGAGGTAGGTCGCGGCCCCACCGGGCTCCTCGCCGAACTCGACGGCCAGCCCGTCCATCGACGCGGCGGCGGTCAGCACCTCCCGGGCGCTGCCCATCAGCTCGGGCCCGATCCCATCGCCATCGATGCACGCGATTCGCACCGCCCCACTCCACCACACGACGCCCCGGCGGACCTCCCCCTGAAACCGGCTTCACAACCCGACCCCGACGCACCGCACCTCGCCCGCGCGGAGTCCCGGATTCCAGTGGAAGTCGGAACCCCGATTTCAGTGGAAATCCGATCCCCGATTTCCACTGAAATCCGAGACCTCCAGGCCCCCGGCACGACGAAGGCCCCGGTGACCTCCGCGTTTCGAGCGGGGCCTCCGGGGCCTTCGGGGATTGGCCGGGGGCCGGGGTCAGGCGTCTCCGGGGTCCGACGTCTGCGGGCCTGCGGCTTGGACGTCGTCGATGCGGTACTTGCGGGCGGCCTCGACCACCGTGGCCTTGTCGACCTGGCCCGTCCGGGCCAGCGCGGCCAGGGTCGCGACCACCGTGGACTCGGCGTCGACGAGGAACACCCGACGCGCCGCGGGACGGGTGTCGGAGAAGCCGAAGCCGTCCGCGCCGAGGCTGACCATCTCGCCCGGCACCCACGGGCGGATCAGGTCCGGCACAGCACGCATCCAGTCGCTGACCGCCACCACGGGCCCCTCGGCCTGCGACAGCGCCCGCGTCACGTACGGGACCTGCGGTTCGGCACCGGGGTTGAGCAGGTTGTGCCGGTCGACCTGCTCGGCCTCCCGGCGCAGCAGCGCCCACGACGTCGCCGACCACACGTCGGCCCGCACGCCCCAGTCCTCGGCCAGCAGCCGGGCGGCCTTGAGGACCTCCGGCAGCAGCACCCCCGACCCCATCAGCTGGGCGCGCGGCCCGGACCCCGAAGGGGCCTGCTGATACCGGTAGAGCCCGCGCAACAACCCGTCCACGTCCAGCTCGGACGGTTCGGCGGGCTGCTGGTAGGGCTCGTTGTAGACGGTCAGGTAGTAGAAGACGTTCTCGGCGTTCTCGCCGAACATCCGCCGCAGACCGTCCTTGACGATGTGCGCCACCTCGAACGCCCACGCCGGGTCGTAGGCCACCACCGCCGGGTTCGTCGCGGCGATGAGCTGCGAGTGCCCGTCGGCGTGCTGCAGGCCCTCACCGGTCAGCGTCGTGCGGCCCGCCGTGGCGCCGAGCACGAACCCGCGCGCCATCTGGTCGGCAGCCGCCCAGAACCCGTCACCGGTGCGCTGGAAGCCGAACATCGAGTAGAAGATGTAGACCGGGATCATCGGCTCGCCGTGCGTGGCGTAGCTGGTGCCCGCGGCGGTGAACGAGGCGGTGGAACCGGCCTCGTTGATGCCCTCGTGCATGATCTGCCCGGTCTCGCTCTCCCGGTAGGCCAGCATCAGCTGGTAGTCCACCGGTGTGTAGAGCTGGCCCTGCGGGTTGTAGATCTTCTGCGACGGGAACATCGAGTCCATGCCGAAGGTCCGCGCCTCGTCGGGGATGATCGGCACGATCCGAGCCCCGATCTCGGCGTCCTTGGCCAGGTCCTTGAGCAGCCGGACGAACGCCATCGTGGTGGCGACCTCCTGCTTGCCGGAGCCCTTGCGGATCACCTCGTAGACCTTGTCGCCGGGCAGCACCAGCGGCTTGGACTTGGCCCGGCGCTCCGGCAGGTACCCGCCCAGCTGACGGCGGCGGTCCTGCAGGTACTGGATCTCCGGCGAGTCCTGGCCGGGGTGGTAGTACGGCGGCTCGTAGGGGTCGAGCTGCTCGTCGGAGATCGGGATCCGCAGGCTGTCGCGGAACAGCTTGAGGTCGTCCAGCGTCAGCTTCTTCATCTGGTGCGTGGCGTTGCGGCCCTCGAAGTGCGGTCCGAGGCCGTAGCCCTTGATCGTCTTGGCCAGGATGACCGTCGGCTGCCCGTGGTGCTCGGTCGCCGCCTTGTAGGCCGCGTAGACCTTGCGGTAGTCGTGGCCGCCGCGCCGCAGACCCCAGATCTCGTCGTCGGTCAGGTGCTTGACCATCTCCTTGGTGCGCGGGTCGCGTCCGAAGAAGTGCTCGCGCACGAAGGCGCCGTCGTTGGCCTTGTAGGTCTGGTAGTCGCCGTCGGGGGTGGTGTTCATCAGGTTGACCAGCGCCCCGTCGCGGTCGGCGTGCAGCAGCGAGTCCCACTCGCGGCCCCACACGACCTTGATGACGTTCCAGCCCGCGCCGCGGAAGAACGCCTCCAGCTCCTGGATGATCTTGCCGTTGCCGCGCACCGGTCCGTCGAGCTGCTGCAGGTTGCAGTTGACCACGAAGGTCAGGTTGTCCAGGCCTTCGTTGGCGGCCACGTGCAGCAGGCCGCGCGACTCGGGCTCGTTCATCTCGCCGTCGCCGAGGAACGCCCACACCCGCTGCTGCGAGGTGTCGGAGATGCCCCGGTCGTGCAGGTAGCGGTTGAACCGGGCCTGGAAGATCGCGTTCATCGGGCCCAGGCCCATCGACACGGTCGGGAACTCCCAGAAGTCCGGCATCAGCCGCGGGTGCGGGTAGGACGGCAGGCCGCCGCCGGCGCCGGCGTGCGAGTGCTCCTGGCGGAACCCGTCGAGCTGGTGCTCGGTGAGCCTGCCCTCCAGGAACGCGCGCGCGTAGATGCCGGGGGAGGCGTGGCCCTGGATGTAGAGGTGGTCGCCGCCTCCGGGGTGGTCCTTGCCCCGGAAGAACCAGTTGAAGCCCACCTCGTAGAGGCTCGCCGAGGAGGCGAAGGACGAGATGTGCCCGCCGACTCCGATGCCGGGCCGTTGCGCGCGGTGCACCATCATCGCGGCGTTCCAGCGCATCAGCGCCCGGTAGCGGCGTTCGGTCTCCTCGTCACCGGGGAACCACGGTTCCTGCTCGGTGGGGATGGTGTTGACGTAGTCCGTGCTGGTCAGCGACGGGACGCCGACGCCGGTCTCGCGGGCGCGCTGGAGCAGCCGCAGCATCAGGTAGCGGGCGCGCTGCTGCCCGTTGGCCGACAGCACCGAATCGAAGGACTGCAACCACTCGTCGGTCTCCTGCGGATCGATGTCGGGCAGGTGGGAGGCGAGGCCCTCCCGGATCACCCGGACCCGCTGGGCGGGGACCGCGTCGTTGGTGGCGTCGTTGTTGAGCGCGGACAAGGGAACTCCTCGACTACGTCGGGATTCGTGGCAGGGTTCTGGGGGTCGGACGTGACGTCCGACACCGCTATCGTCCCTCATGTTCGGGCCTGATGGGCGCATCCGACACCCACGACGATGCACCGCAGGCTGTTGGTGCGAGCCTTGCCGGTCTAGAGTCGAACCTCAACGCGTTGCTACGGCGTGTCGTGCGCCTAGCAGTTGCGCCGGTGGCGGTCCGCAGTGTTCGCTATCGGCCAGGTTTGAAAGTCGTGTGGGGCCAGATGGTCACCGCACCGGTGCATTGGAGGAGTGAGCAAACCGTGGTCGCCGCGGGAGACGCCGGTAAAGGCGAAGCCGACGTCGCCGAGAGGCTCGACATCGAGCCGGAGATGGTTGTCCAGGAAATCGGCTGGGACGAGGACGTCGACGACGACGTCCGGGCCTCGATCGAGGAGCGTTGCGGGAGCGATCTCCTCGACGAAGATGCCGACGAAGTGGTCGATGTCGTGTTGCTGTGGTGGCGCGAAGACGATGGCGACCTCACGGACACGCTTCTCGATGTGATGACGCCCCTGTCCGACGACGGGGTCATCTGGGTGATGACCCCCAAGACCGGCCGCGACGGATACGTCGAACCGGCCGACATCGCCGAGGCCGCCTCTACGGCGAACCTGGCACAGACCGCGAACGCAAGCGTCAGCGAAGGCTGGATGGGAACCCGGCTGGCATACCGCCGGGCCAAGGCCCGTCGCTGAGGTAGTTCGTGTTTCGAAACGTGGGCACCGATGTCGCCATCGGTGCCCACTTTCGCTGCGAAGTGTAGGTTCGGCCGGGACAAGGTCACGTCGAACAGGAGGGTGCTCTCATGGCTGTTGAGGTCGGTGCGCAGGCGCCGGACTTCACGTTGCCCGACTACAACAAGGAAAAGGTCTCGCTGGCCGATTTCCGGGGCAAGAAGAACGTCCTGCTGGTCTTCTACCCGTTCGCCTTCAGCGGCGTGTGCGAGGGCGAGCTCTGCCAGGTCCGCGATGACCTGAGCGACTTCCAGAACGACCAGGTTCAGGTCATCGGCGTCTCGGTGGACACGCCGTTCTCGCTGAAGGCGTGGGCCGAGCAGCAGGGCTACACCTTCCCGCTGCTGTCGGACTTCTGGCCGCACGGCGAGATCGCCAAGGCCTACGGCGTGTTCAACGACGCCGCCGGTATGGCCAACCGCGGCACGTTCCTCATCGACACCGAGGGCAAGGTCCGCTTCGCCGAGGTCAACCAGCCCGGCGAGGCCCGCGACCAGAACGTCTGGAAGAAGGCCGTGGCGGAACTGACCGCCTGACCTGCTCGCGGACGGGTCGACCGGTCACAGGGCCGGCCGCGGCACCCCGGTAGTGTTACCGAGGTGTCCGACCGGCTCAGCCGTTCGACCACCAGGGCGCATAGCTCAGCGGAAGAGCACCTGCCTTACAAGCAGGGGGTCGTTGGTTCGAACCCAACTGCGCCCACCACCTGTGACCTGGTGTTTTGTTGCGCTTCCGATCTTTTTTCGATCGCGCATGACACGGTCAATGACACATTCGCCCTTAGTCTGGGCACATGGCTCGGGCACGAGTAGCGAAGAAGCAACGAGGGGCGATCGACCGTCTCCCCAGCGGAGCGTTGCGGGTTCGGGTGTCGGCGGGCATAGACCCCGTGACGAAACGCCGCCTGTTCCTGACCGAGATCGTGTCGAAGGGCCCCAACGATCTCTCCGACGCTGAGCGCGTCCGGACCCGTCTTCTCAACCAGATCGATGAGCAGAAGAACCCGCGGACCAAGGCGACCGTCAGCCAGTTGCTGACGCGTTACTTGGAGAAGTACTTCGACGGCGAGCCGAGTACGCGCGATCAATACCGCGGCTACGTGCGTAACCACATTGCGCCATTCATCGGCAACGAGCCTGTCGGCTGTGTTAACGCCGAAGTCCTCGACTCGCTGTACGCGGAGTTGCGTCGCTGTCGCGACCACTGCACGAACCGCCGGCGCACCGACCACCGCACCACGCGGAAGCACGACTGCGACGACCGCTGCAGGGCACACGAGTGCAAGCCGTTGGGGCCGACGGCGATCCGTCAGATTCACTACCTGCTTTCCGGCGCGTACAAGCGCGCTGTGCGCTGGGGGTGGGTCCCAAGGAACCCGACAGCGGACATAGACCCGCCAGCGTCGCCGCCAGCCGACCCGAGCCCGCCGACCGTCGAGGAAGCAGCCAGGATCCTCGACGAAGCGTGGCAGGACGCGGACTGGGGCACGCTCCTGTGGCTGGCGATGACGACCGGCGCACGCCGAGGCGAGCTCACTGCACTCCGCTGGGTGGACTACGAACCTGATGCGGCCGTGCTGTCGCTCAAGCGCGCGATCGCATGGGATCCCGAGAAGTCGGTCTGGTTCGAGAAGGACACGAAGACACACCAACAGCGGCGAGTCGCACTGGATCCTGTCACCGTCGAACTTCTCAATGAGCACCATGAGCGGTGCTCTGAACGGGCGAGCTTTCTCGGATCCGAGTTCTCGCGAGACGCATTTATGTTCTCGCGTGATCCAGATTCGTCCACCTTCCAGAAACCGGCCTCGGTCACCCAGCGGTACGAGCGCATGGTCGACCGGCTCGGCATCAATACGACGCTGCACAAGCTGCGGCACTACTCTGCGACCGAACTCATCTCCGCTGGCGTAGACGTCCGAACCGTGGCCGGCCGACTCGGCCACGGTTCGGGTGGGCAGACCACGCTGCGCGTCTACACAGCCTGGGTTTCTGAAGCTGACCAGCGCGCTTCGGCTGCGCTAGTCGACCGAGTTCCGAAGCGTCCGAAACCGTTGAGTCAGGCAGGGCGGGTACGGGCGAAGCCGCGGAGTCCCTACGAGAAGCTCGCAGTCGACCTGTATGAGCAGGTCGAGCGCGGCGAGCGAGCGGACGGCGACGAACTCCCGCCGATGAAGCGTCTGGCCATCGACTACGCAGTCTCCATTGGGACTGTTCAGCGGGCGATCCAGTTGTTGCAGGACTGGGGAACTGTTGAGGTTGCGCAGGGCAAGCGGGCCAAGGTCAGCCAGAGACTAAGCGCCGAGGTCGACGTGAATTCGGTGGAAGGCCCCGAGGTCCGGGCACCTGAGCCCCCCGAGCTGATGCCGGCTAGCGCCGGCGGGGAGCGCAGCAACACGGAGATGCTTGAGTTCGAGGTACGGCGCGGTGGCCAAAGCATCCAGACCTTCGCTGCGGAAGCAGACTCGTCGAATGCTACCCACCTACGCATGCTCCTCACGGCAGCTGTGCGTCGTGACGGCCGCGACCTGAGCGAGATCCTCGACTACGAGATGGATGTCCGGCGACCTGAAGGCACGGTCATCAAGACCTTTGTCACTATGCCCGCCTGATCTCAGGTCGTAAATGGAGCTGATGGCAGCGGTGTTCATGCACAATGGCGGCGTGGATCAGACGGCAGACTGGACCCGAGTAGAACCAGGTCAGACGGTACAAGGCTGGGAGCTCCACGTATCTGAGGACGGCCGCCAGGCGGTTGTAAGAGGCCCCGCTGGCGTAGCCGTCACCGATCTTTCAGGGCCGGTCCTACGGCTGCTCGCCGGTGGCCTGCGCACCGCTGATCTGAAGCGCCCGACCGAGCAGCCTTTCGAATGGACTGATGAACTCGCGGAAGACACGGTCCGTCGGGCGAAGGGAAACGGGCGCATCTTCCTTCGTGCGCTCATCGATGAAGGTGGCACAGCAACAGCTGACCGCCTGCGCGAAATCACAGGGATGGAAGCGTTGCAGCACGCCACGCAGACCCTGAGCATGGCTGCGTCCAAGGGCTCTTAAGGCCAAGTTCGGGGACGAAGGCCGCAGGTGGCGGCACTTCTTCGAGAGACGCCCGCATCCTGAGGATCGCGCCGGAGTGCGCGTACACAGCTACCACCTGCCGGAGAAGCTGATCCCGTGCTTCGACGAGGCCTTGAAGCGCCTCGAGCGCTCGGCAGCCTCTTAGCCTCCCGACGATCGGCTCCCTCGAACTGACCTTGTTGACCCGGAGCGCTGCGACTGTGCCGCAGTTCGATTCATGCCATGTCTGAGCCGGTGATCATCGGCTGGACGTCACCACCGCGGAGCTCTTCCGCGAGGGCAACGAGCTGGCTGGCCAACCGTTGCCGCTGCTCGGGCGTGTATCGGCCCCCGCCGATCTCAAAGGCCGCCTCGTCCAGTTCCCACTGTGCCGACCGCGCCAAGAGCGCGAGACGCGCATCGGACCCCATGCCAACCTCCAACAAGGCAAAGTAGGCAATCAGGGTATTCCAGTTCTATCGAGGTAAGCAAGGCAGCGGTATCCGTTCGAGGCACACACGATGACTGAGTGGCCGAAGATGAGACTCCGCTGATCTCCAGCTCCGAGCTGGCCAAGAAGCTTGGCCTCGCCCGGCGGACCGTCTCGCACTACGCTAAGAACGGCTGGATCACCCCAGCCCTCATCACCCCAGGCGGCCAATACCGCTGGCGCTACGACGACGTCGTAGCCGAGATGCGCAAGCTAGCTGAAGAACGACGCCAGAACGATCAATGAGGTGATCATAGTTTGTTCGCTGTGATCTGATCACGAATCTGGAATAGCATCGCTCAAGGATCCTGATTGCTTGAGGAGCCAGAGGCAAACAGAATTGACGTTGCCTTGGTTGAGCTCAACTTTCTTAACGTTTGCGTCGTACGATTGGTATGCTATTGAGGAAAAGGCGGCCAATTGGGACAGTTGCCCCAAAGGGTGGCCGCGATCAGCGTCGCGTGGGCGGTTAACGGAAAGCCAGAATGTAAGTCGGGATATCAGCTGGAATCGCTTATCGAAGCCTGGGTGAGTGGACGAAGATTCGTGCGCCCAGTTTCCATTTAGATGCGCTAGTGATAGCAGCGCTATGGTGGAGCCGAAGATCGACCGATACAAGTACCCAAAGTCAGGAAGACTGTCAATCGCTCGGGCAACGATTAGGTAGGCGAGCAGGTCTGCCTGCAACTCGTCCTGCTGGCTTCGGTTGATCCCCGTTAGCAAATCAGCGGAATCTGACTCGGTAAGGGCCTGGTCGACAGCCTCCTTAGCCTTCTTCTTGTCGCGTCTGGACACTGTGTGTCCCAGCAGGTGATGTGATAGCTCGTGCGCGATAATGAACTCTTCGCATACAGATTCTACATCTGAGAGAACCTTTGCACGGCTCGGATTTGACGTCCTGCTTTTCGGCGTACCCCCTGGCTGAACAAGGCTAATGTCTGCCCAGTCTTTTCGCTTCTCTTCGATCTCAGACCAGTGCAAACTCAGTTCCTGAGACAGCTTTTGAGCTTCTTCAAGCAGTGGCGTTTCACTGGCCGGGTCGCAACTGTAGGCCATTTCAACTAGCTTTGCTATGTAATCTCTAAACCTGTCGAAGACGTGCACGTAGTCCGTCAGAATAAAAGAATACTGCGCATTAATTTCGATGATCCCGGCTTGTTTTTCTGTCCAAGCGGTGGCGTTTGCCTCTCCATCTAGAACCCTTCCGGCGAAGAGATTATTTGCCAATGCTCGCCATTCGGGCGGGATTACGTCGATTAGATTTTCAAGAGTGTTCTCCAGGGATGGGCAGTTTGATCGAGTCGCGTTCCATTTTTTGAGTGCTGAAGTGTACTCGGCGGGGATCAGGTGTGACTTACCGGCGCGGTCGAAGTAGTATTCCCAAAATGTCTTGTTGGGCGGCATCTTGTGTGTCGCGAAGAATTTTCCACGTGAGTTCCTGAGATTCGCCACCGTTGCCCTTCCTGGTTTGGCCGTTAGTCTGGAGTCGGGCATGAACTGCACTGCACTGCACTGCACTGCACTGCACTGCACTGCACTGCACTGCACTGCCGCCGTGATCGTGATCATGCCACATGGAGCGCTATATGTCGTTCAAACCGGGGAATCCATACTTTGCTGCGACGCTCCCGGGCCCCGCCAGGCTCATGTCTGGTGCAACTTTGATCGTGCTTGGTTGGACGGGTTGTGCAGCGAGGATCTCTTGCCTTGGAAGGTGTAACGAACGGGCCTCGGGAGCGACTAACTCAGCAGAGGGTAGCGAGAGGGTGGAATCAATGTACTTTTTCGTGACAGACGAAACCAATGTCGAAAAGAGCAAGGACTCCAAGTTTTTCATATATGGCGGTCTAATTTTTTCACAGGCGCAGCTGGCTGACGTAAGCCGGTCGATAGAGGAAATTCGCGGGGAGTACGGGTTCCAGGATTTTGACCAGCTAAAGTTCGACACAAACTGTCGCCCGAAGCATATATCGATCGAGGGTTACAAGAATGCGAAAAATGCTGTAATCGAAGCGTGTGCAAAATTTAACGTCAAGCTGGTGGTCTATATTGTTCACCACAGTATTGCAAACAAGGAGAAGCGCACCGAGTTCGCAATCAACAGCGTGTTGAAGCCGTTTGGTGAGAGATTTCTTGTAGACAACGACGACGTTGGTGTTGTGATAATCGATAGGGTTCCTGACGAATCGGGTGCCTATAGTGTTCTGAAAAGCCGATTTCAGGCTGGCCTAGAGATGCCTGATGGGCCAGCAAGGAAGTTGTCGCGTATTTTGATGTACGCGACTACTTGCGATGGCGCATCTCACGTGAGCTCGGCTGTGGACATTGTTCTTGGTGCATTTCGATTTGTCGTTAATTCGGAAAGTAGGAGCGGCGCCTCTGAAGTCCCACAGAGGTTGCTAAACAATATAGTTGGAATGTTTTATACGAGCGGCGAAGGTGCGGGTAAAACTGCGCGCAACTACGGCCTTATCGTGCGGCCAGTAATGTCCGAAATTCGCCACCAGCCGTATAAGGTCGAGTATGAAGATCTTCTGAAGTACCTATCTTCGCTAATTGCCGTTGATTGATTGCTAAAATGCCGCGTTCCGCGGGCGCTTAGAGGCACGGAAGACTCGAGTCACGCACTCTTGTCTCCGTTGCTCTCCGCTAGTAGTGCAAATACAATTGCGGGCCAATTAAAGGTAGCGAGATTATCTTGTCCGCGGCTCGTGATCGAGTCCGGTTCAAGGACCTTTACACCGCAGCGGCTTAGCTGGTTAAGGCTCGACTGATACGCGGGATGCTGGCGAAGATTTTGCTTGACGCACGGTGCGAACACCATTGGGATGTCCGCGCCTAGGAATTCGTTGAGCAAGCTTGCAGCGAGAGTGTCGCTGATGCCGGCGGCGACCTTATTGAAGGTGTTGAAGGTCGTCGGGGCTGCGAGTACTGCGTCGGCGGGCGGTAGCGGGTCTTGTTCGTCAGGGAGCCGTGGGTGAACTCGGACCGGGGAGCCGGTCTTGGTCTCCAGGCGTGCGGGGCCAGTCCAGGTTGCCGCGGTTGGGGTCAGGATGACGCACACCGAATAGCCAGCCTCGTCAAGCAGGGCCAGTGGTTCGTCGAGCTGACGGACTGGGGGAGCGGCGGACGCGATGAGGTATACGACTGGGCGATTGCTCAATGCAGGACACCTGCCCGTTTTGCGAGTGGGCGCAGTCCTGGGGTGGCGGAGCGCCGCTCGCGCTTGAGCATTTCGCGGAGGAGTTCTCGCACGATCACGTTGTATCGCAGGGCCTGCGGTGCGACTCGCTCGGCTTCCATGAGGTTGACGACTACGGCGGCGTCTTCGCGGTGTTGGGAGTAGGCCCATGCCGTGTCGATGTGGACCTGTGCTCGTCGGCTCTGGAGACCGTCGGGCATGTTGCTGGTTTCAATGCTTTCGGCGAGGTCGATGGCTTGTCGGGAGTCGCCGAGTTCGGCGGCGGCCGAGACGCGGTGGATCGCGACGTTCGTCGGGCCGAAGGCTGTCCAGCCGTAGTTGCCGTCATGGCCGAGCGCGTCGGCGAGGTATTGAGCGCGTCGCAAACGATCAGAAGCCTCGCTTCGGTCGCTTCGCCGGCCCGCGATTACAGAACCGATGAGGAACAGCGCACCCTGGTAGGAGAGCCCGAGAGGGCTGTCGTCGGCGAAGTTCTCAGCGGTCGTCATGGCGATTTGCTCGGCGCGCTCGACCTGGTCGAGCTTCAGGAACGCGCATGCGACCTGGTAGGCCGCGGCTGCGCCCAGCGTCGGGGTGTCCGCCTGCAGGGCCGCGTTGACCGCCCGGTCCGCGGCGATCCAAGCAAGCTGTCCGTCGCCGGTCTTCGTCACGAGCTTGGCCGCGGCGACGTAGACGTGGTTCTGCACCTCGAGCGCGCGGCGGCGGGCGGCTGGAGCCGCCTCAGCCACCATCGCATCGCTCGTGGTGATCAAACTCGGGAGGATGCTGGCGGCGGCGCCGTAGTCAGCGGCTTGGTACCGCCGGTGCACCTCAGCCGTCAGACGCTCGATTTCCTCCAAGTCGCCCGCCGGTACCTCGCTGAGGCCAAGGCCGGGGTATGCGCTGAGTGCACCGCGGATCTCCTCCAGCCCGTTGAGGTCGGGCTGGCCGTTCGGTGCGTGCGCCAGTCGATTGCCGGCGAGTGTCTCGACATCTGTCTTGAGGACGCGCGCGATGTCGATCAGGACCGAGAGACGGTCAACCGAGCGAATTTGGCGCTCGACCTGCGACAACCAGGACTCTGACCGTCCAACGAGCTCGGCAAGTTCGCGCTGGCTGAGTCCACGCCGGCGGCGGTAGATGCGGATGCGTTCGCCAATGGGCCCTTCAGTCACCATGCGCCCATTCCACCTCCCCGCGATTCCAGCTACCCGCACTTTTGTACTAGTCCGGTCCGCATTCGACTGCGGGCGTCAGTTTGTGCGGGTCAGGCGCGTGTACGGCCTTCAGGCTACTGGCCATGACCACCGATCAGCAGGTGCAGAGGAGTGGCCAGGATGTCGGCTAGCGATAACGCGAACCGGGAAGCGCGTGGCTACGACACGCGTGGTCGGGAGCGAGGAATCAGGACCGGCGAGGTAGATCACCTCATCAATACGGTCCGGGAGCTCAGGGCTGCTCGTCTTCGCGCTCTTGGCGACGCTCGACGGCTTCGACACGGGTCCTGAGCTCATGAAGCTGCTCCAGGACGTCGTCGAGCTTCTGCAGGACCGGGTCGTTCGCCTCGTCGGCGTGCGGTTCGGCCGACGTGCCGGCCAGGACGTTGCTGAGGTAGTCAGCTGGCCAGTCCAGCGCTTCGGACAAGGCTTCGAGCGTCCGCGGGTTCCGTCGTCGCGGCACCTTGTTGTACTGCAGTTCGCGGATGGTGGCGGGCGCAACCTTGGACTTCGCCGCCGCATCGAGCTGCGTCATGCCCAGCTCTTCCAGACGGGCCGAGATCGCCTTAGCTACGGCCGCCCAATCGTCCGCCACTGCTCACCTCCACGTGGTGTTCCTACGTGAGGCTATCCGCTTGGCGGCTAATTCTGGCTACCGACCTGGGAAAACACATCGATCTACAAGTAGACGTAGCCAAAATTAGCTACGTTAGCTACTGTTGTCTGCGTTGACCGAGAGAGTGGAGGTAGCCAATGGGGCAGGTGATGAAGCCCTGGAGCCAGGCTCCGGGGGAGAGGTCGCCGAAGTTCTACAGCGTGGCCGAGGCAGCGCGGATGTTCCAGACCTCGCAGATGACGCTGTACCGGGCGATCGCGGACAACCAGTTCCCGGCCGTCCGGATCCGAGGTCGGCTGATCATCCCGGCCGTCGCTGTGGAACGAATGATCGAAGCCGCACTCGGAAGCAACAGTGCTGTCGATGCCGCCGACTTCGTAGGGGAGGGCGCGGCATGACTCCGGCAGGTATCGAGGCTGCCGCGACGTTCGGTGCGACCTTGCCAGCGCTGCTGGTCGCGCACAACGTGGCCGACCACTGGGTTCAGACGTCGCACCAGGCTGGCGCAAAGGGCCTCCCCGGTTGGCCAGGTAGGTGGAACTGCGCCAAGCACGTCTCGTCCTACACGGCCGTAACGGCCGGAAGTGTGGCGCTCATCTGGGCCGCCTTCGGCCTGACGATCAGCGTTCTCGGTTTCGTTCTCGGCCAGGTGGTCAGCGCGGTTACCCACTACTGGGCGGATCGGCGATCGACGCTTCGACGGCTCGCGGAGCTGACCGGCAACGACGGCTTCTACCGCCTCGGGGCACCGCGTGCTGGCAAGGACGACAACCCCTCGCTTGGGACTGGTGCGTACGTGCTGGACCAGTCGTGGCACTGGCTGTGGCTCGCGGTTGCGGCCCTGGTCACCGCGTTGATCTGAACTGCAGAGGAACGCATGAGCATCAAGGTCATGAACTGGGTCTGGGATCAATCCCCGGCCAAAGGCACTGAGCTGCTGATGTTGCTGGCCATCGCCGACAACGCCGCAGACGACGGAACCAACGCCTTCCCGTCGGTGAGCACGCTTGCCCGCAAGACGCGACTCGACCAGAGAACGGTTCAGCGGATCATCCGAAAGCTTTCCGAACAGGGTCGGCTTGCTGTCGAGGAACGGGGCGGGCGTCACCCGAATCGCTACTCGGTGTTGATGAACGCGGAGTTGTCAACAGCCCCGGCAAATTGCCAGGCCCGGCAAGTTGCCGCCGGTGGCGCGGTTGTCACCCCTGGGGCGGCAGAGCTACGTCACCCCACCCCCGGCACAGCTGTGCCACCCGAACCATCCGGAACCGTCATGGAACCGTCCACCAAGGACGGGCCTGAGAGTCGGCTCCGGCTTATCGGGTCCGATGTGGAGGAGGCGGGATCCGCTCAGGACATCGACAGCGTGCTCGATGCGCTTGGGCCAGCGTGGCACCTGACTCCGAAGCAACGGCAGCGCCTGCGCCCCAAGCTCATTGAGGCGTTGCAAGCCGGATGGTCGAAGAGTCGCCTGGCAGCGCACCTCGGCGCGAACCCGAACGGCGTGCGGTCGCCGGCCGCTGTCCTGAATGCGCGGCTGAATGATCTGCCGCCTGCCAATCCGAATGCCGGTAAGTGTGCCGACCGCCCTGAGTGGTGCGGAGCGTGCGACGAGCCCAGTCGAACGATCGAACGACCAGATGGCAGGTGGGCCCGGTGCCCGGCCTGCAACCCGCACAACCGAGTCCGGAACTCGGGGCGACCGAAGCCGCCAAGCACCCGCCGCCCCGAGTCCTCCACCCCAACCGATCACCAGACCGGAAGGAGCAGCACAAGTGTTCCTCACAGCGCCTGAGCTCAACCACACGGACGGCCCGGAGCTCCCTCAGGTGCTCGCCGCGTGACGTCCGGCTCAGGGATGGCCGAAGCCGCCAAGCACCCACCATTCCGAGCCTTCCACCCCAGCCAATCACTGACCTAGGGAGACGACTGTGTCCTTTTCGCGTCCTTTCGCACCCGACGATCGCTACGACTTCGAGCACGCCAGCGACTTCCAATCCCGATACGGCGCGTACCTGCGCCAGAATGCCGCCCAGTTCGTCGACGTCGACGGCCAGCAGCCGACACAGAGCCCGTTGGAATTCGCCGCTAGCGCCTGGCGAGTCGCGCAGTCGCCGGTCATGAGCCCGGCCTACGTCGAGAGCCACCCGAGGGTGCTCAGCGCGGTGCCGACCTGGGACTTCGATAGCCGACTCGCGATCACTGTCGAGATCGCCGCTTCGGTTCCTGGCGAGACCACCAGGGTGCTACGCGGCTACTGGCGCGGTTGGCAAACCGGTTCGACCTGGCACGTCCAGGAGGACAACGACGTGCCAACGGCCACCGCGGTCTTGCTACTCCGCGTCCCGATCGAGGCTGACGGCCTGCCGACGCCCAGCTTCTCGCGGCTCGCGGAGCCGTCCACGGACGCCGCCAAAGCCGCAGTGCAGACGATCTGCGGCCGACTCAACGCCGCGCTCTCCGGTGTTTTCGCCCAGTTCGCCAGGAAGGAGGTTGCCTGATGAGAAGCCGCGTCACCGAGTTCCTCAGCAGCCAGATCGAGCGGGTCGAGCCGTTCGCCGAAGCCGACGGCTGGAAGCTGCTCCACCTGGTCGACCGCAGGGACGACCGGAACTGTGCGGACATCCCCGTCGACGTCTTCTTCCCGGCTGCGGACGAGTTCAACGGCCGGGCACAGCGCTTCCGGCTGCGCAGGCAGATCGCCGAGAAGTGCAAGGGCTGCCCGGTCGTCGACGAATGCCTGGCCGGTGCGGTCCTGCGGGGCGAGCGCTACGGCAGCTGGGGCGGCGTGGCCCAGCCCGACTTCCAGGAGTTGGGACGGCTGTGGCGTCGTAAGCACGCCGCTGACGACGAACCCGAGGTCGAGCGCGTCGGGTGCGACGCCACTCATCACGGGACGGTCAGCGCTTACGCCAACTACGGCTGCCGGTGCCCGGACGCTCGCGAAGCCAGCCGATCGCACCGTGCCGAGCAGCGCGCACGTCGTAAGGGAGTCGCGTGATGTCGGAACAGCTTTCCCCAGTCGAGGCCGAGGAGCAGCGTCTCCTGCAGGCAGGCGGAATGATCAACCTGTTCGTCTGGCTGGTCGCCAGCGTGGTGATGGTCTTCTCCGCCTTCGCTGGCGCTGAGCTGCTCGCGCACCACGGCGTGCCGTGGGGCCTCGGTTTGGCCGGTGGCCTCGCCGTGGATGCGGCCTTGGTCGTCGCGTTGATCGGTGATCGTCAGCTGCACCGCTACGGACAGCGGGCTCCGTGGGGGACCGGGCTCCGATGGGCCACCGCCGGGATGAGCCTCGTTCTCAACTGCGGGCAGTCGGCCGAGCGCGGTGACTGGGTGGCCGCTGGGCTTCACGCGATCTTCCCGGTATTGCTCATCGTCCTGACAGAGGCGAGTCAGGGATACCAGATCGCATTCAGTCGGGCGGTATCGGAAGCCAAGGCGAAGCGCGAGTACCAGCAGCCGGTACCGAGTACCGAGCCCGCACCGGTACCGGTCGCCGGTACCTGTCCTGTGCCGTCTTCCGGTACCCGTGCGGCGGCGCCGACCCGCACGCGGCGATCAACTACGCGCCCCAGCACCACCCGATCCGGGGCGTCGCTCCGGTCGGCTCAGCAGGTTCGTGGCGGGCAGTGGGACGCCGAGCAGTGGAAGCGCGCGGTTGAGCTCGTAGCCGCCTACCAGTGCGAACGAGGTCGGGACCCCAAGCTTGGCGAGTTCCATTCAGAGCTTCGGATGTCCCGCAACGCGGCTAGCCCGCTCCGTAATGCGGTCCTGTCCGCGGTTTCGCAGCACGGTGCTGATGCCGCCAAGTCGCTCACGCCTGGCGCCGGTTCCGATCCGGCGCCGGTGTCTGCCGAGGCAGGTACAGAGCCCCGCGTGATCGAGCTGTCAACCGCCGATACCGCAGCGGTCGATACCGCCGAATCCATTGTCGCCAACTGATACCGCGAGAGGAGTACCGCGATGACCGCGACAGCGCGACGTGAGCCGAAGCGGGTCCGCTCGGCTCGTCGACGGGCGGCTCACCACGCGGAGCGGACCCGCAAGGCCGCGACGCCGGCCGAGCGGTACCAGGCAGCCGAGTACGCACTGCGCAGCGCAGTTGCGCACAGCCGCGCGAGTGCTCGGGTTGCCCGGAAGTTGCGTGAAGACCTGGTCGACCACGTTCACCGAGTGCTGGACCGAGCAGGACCGAACGAGAACAGCCGCGCCCTCTACGAGCGGAAGCTCACCGCGGCTGGTTCGGATCTGCAGCGGTTGTCGACCGCGCTGATGTGCCTTCGCGGCGGCATTGGCCAGCTACCGGACACCGAACGTGACCGACTTTTTGACCACTACACACAGCACTTCACCGCGGAAGCCAACCGCATCAGCGGGGAAGGAGGTGCCCGGTAATGCCAATCCCGGATCCGTGGGCCGAGCCCAACGAAGCCACCGAGGCCGACGATCAGGTCCGCAATTGGGCGCCCGAGCGCGAGCACGAGCGCGAACACCCGCGCGAGCGCGCGCGATCTTACTCGGAGCCCACCCCGGACACGGCGCATGGCGAACTGGTCCCTTTCCCCGGAACCAGCGGGGAAATCACGCCCAGTGATGACAGTCAGCCTTCCTCGCAATGGAAATCGGCGATGTCGGTGTGGCTCCGGGAAGCAGGGGAGAGCGGTCGCGCGGCCATTGATGGGTCGGTGTGGCGCTCCAGGCCCCCGTCATTGCGGGACATCCACGCTCGCGTCGAGCGAGCTGAGTGGGCGGCTGGCCTCCGGTGGCTGGCCGTGCCCGGCATCGCGTTCGGCTACGTCTCGCTCGCGATCACAGCGCTCGGCTACGCGGTCCTGTGGATCGCACGTCGGCCTTCGCGCCTGGTGGTCGCGACAGCAATCACCGTCCTGATCGTCCTTTTCGCTCTCTGATCACCAGGAGGAACCCGGAATGAACTTCGTGATCATGGTTATCTGCTTCGTCCTGCTGTGGGTGCTCCGGAAGCGGACCAAGATCCCGTGGTGGGTGCGCGCCGCACTGGCCTTCATCGGTGGGTCGTGCCTCGCGAACACCGGTGTCGGCATCTGGCTCGCGGACCGCCTCCGCGAGATTTCCAACTCCCTCGTTGACCAGGGCCCCGTGCTCGTCGGCGGTATCGCGCTGGTCGTCGCCGTGATCGTCGTCTACGACATCGCCGTCGACCGGAACGCTGACACGCCCGCCAAGGTCGGATTGATCCTGCTTCCCGTCCTGTTCCTGGCCGCGGTTGGCCCTTTGGCCGGCGCCGGTGTCGGGCTGTCCGATGCGATCGCCGACATGGGCACCAACAGCCTCGGCAAGCTGATCGGGGGCTGACATGGGCGCGGACCTGATACTGGCCATGGCCATAGCGGCGCTGATCACGCGGGCATGGGAACAGTCCAAGCGCCGCTCCAAAGCGAGTTGGCAAGAGACACGGCAGCGTGCTTCCGAGCACTGGCAGCGACGGGCCGACCGACTTCGCGCTGCCGGTTCGAAGGGGCCGCGCGATCCACTGTGGTGGCCCTACGCGGCGGGTTGGACTGTCGCTGCGGTCGGTACCGCCACCGTGGCCGGCCTCCACGGGCTGGGGGCGGGTGCTCTGGCCGGTGCTCGAACCGGGTACCGGCTCGGGCGGGAGGGCGCGAACTGCGGTTGGGGCTATCGCGATACCTGGAAGCAGTGGCGGTCGCGGCGTGACATCGAGCAGTGCCAAGGCTGCGGCCAGGGCGTCAACTTCGAGCTGATCGTCATCGTGCCGAGCGTTGGCCGCGTGTGCCCTGATTGCCGCTCGAACCGGCACGACGGTCGCCGGCGGGACTCAGAACGTCGCGAGGAGGACGAAGTGGTCCTCCGCCGTTGTGCCTGGTGCTCAGAGGAATTCGACCCGGCTCTGCTTGATGAGGATGGCTGGTGCGCGAACTGTGCCAGGGGAGCGTGCGACGGCAACTGCACCAACAGTGACCAGAGTCCATCGGATGCCGAGCGCGAAGGCCACTGCGGCGACTGCGCGGGCCGGGGTGAGTACGTCTCGAACTTCGGCGGACGCCACCGCCACACGCGGTGTCGAACCTGCAGGGGCAGCGGCGCCTCTTCCCAGAGGAGCAAAGGCCAACCGGGATCCGGCGGAGACGACGTCGACCCCTCACGAATCTACGTCCACGCGGAACGCACGGACGTGAACGAGGAATCCACCAAGGAAATCGGAGGAAACAAGATGGGTGAGCTCATGCCCGCCAACGGCACAGCTCTCGCCGCGACCGGCGAGGGATACGCCGACACGATCGCGTCGCTGTCCACGATGGCGATGCTCCTGGGCAAGGCCTACGAGGAAGCTCAAAGCCTAGGCGAGGCCCTGACCGCGAACAGCCTCGACAACGACACGATCGGCCAGATCAGCGACCTGACCGATCTCTTGGAGACGGCTGCACCTCTGGCTGCGAATCTCTACCGCCACGTCGAGCAGCGACACGCGCCGGTTGCTGATGCCGTCGCGAGTGCCGGCGGCAGCGGCAACGTCGCCGAAAAGTCCTGGTACGACCACTACTGACCTGCCGAGTGCGTGTCCCGCCCCGGCAGAAGTCGGGGCGGGGTGCGGACCCGGACAGCTCGGTGAGCAGGGAGCAACCGCATGAAGCAGATGACTCGAGTCGCCGCTCAGGATGTTGAGACGTCGACCGCCGAAGGTCCCAAGCAGTCGACCGAGGCGGCAATCGAACTCGGAAAGGAGGCCCTGCGCCTTGGTAAGCGCTGGCGCCGCCAGGCGCTGCCTCTGGCCGGGATCGGTGCAACGCATGCGATCGGCGCCACCGCGTCCGCGTTGTCTGGACCCGCTGCACTTGTGCCTGTAGCGGCCGGGTGGGCGGCGAGCGCCGGCGCGTACGGCTACGTGCACCAGCGAGCCTCGCGCTGGAACCGTGTCTACGCCGGTACGGCAGCCGTGAGCTCAGCAGGCTGGCAGGCTGCCTTGGCGCTCGATGGCTCCGCAGGAATCGCCGCCAGTCTGCTGTGGGCCAGCGGAGCGGCGCTCTCGATTCCGTGGTGGGTGCGGCACACGGAACCGGAACCCGACATCACCGCGGAGAAGACCAGCCCGGCAGCTCACATGGCACTCCCCGCTGTGACAAGCGGACCCGATCCGCGAATCGAGCGCTGGGACACCTATATCGGAGCCACCGGCAAAGCGCTCCCTGGCTCGAATCTCAAGCAGGTCTCCGAGCTGCCGTTCGGCTGGCGCGGCGTTGTCGAGCTGAACATCGGTGAGCACTGGCACTCGATCATGAAGGCCCAGCAGACCATCCTGTCGGTCTACGACTTGCCCGACGGCCGAGTGTTCGTAGAGGCCATTCCTGGAGCCTCAGTTCGCACGGCGCAGATCACCGTCCTAACCCGCGACCCTCTTCAGGCGGTGGTGCGCTGGGAGAAGCCACAGTTGGATCCCGCCACCGGCACTTTCCCGCTGATGACCACGGCGGACGGGGAGATGCTGCACTACCGGTTCTGGTGGCCAGGTGGGGGAGCGACGCACGGCCTGGTATCCGGGGTCAACGGATCCGGCAAGACCAAGGTGCTCGACCTGATCCTCACCGAGGCAGCCGCGTCGGACCGCGTGTATCCGCTCATCGTCGACGGCGGCGAAGGCGCTTCGTTGCCGCACTGGCGTGACCGGGTCAAGCTCTTCGCGGAAACGCCGCAGGATGCTCGGAAGCTGCTGCGGTACGCATTGCGGTTGATGGACCGTCGGCGGAAGGTCGTCAAGCGGCAGGGCGGTGGGTCCGTCGAGCCCAGCCCGGACATGCCGCTGATCGCCATCGTCATGGACGAAGCGCACAAGCTGCTGATGAACGACGAGGACACGGGTACCGACAACGGCGACGTGCGGCGCATGTGCGAGAAGCTCGCGCAGGAAGGCCGGAAGTACGGCATCGCGCTCGTGCTCGCGACTCAGGTGCCGTCGGCCAAGCAGCTCGGCGGCTCAACGGTGCTGCGTGACCAGCTCAAGGGCGGCACGGTGGTCGGACTTCGAGTCACCGAGCGCACCAGCGGCAACATGATCAGTTCGGGCGCACCGATGCCCGAAGGTCTGCACGAGCTCCCGGCAGTCTTCCCGGACGGCAAACCCACTCGCGGACTCGGCTACATGCTGACCGAACGCATGATGCGCGCCCGTTCGCTCCTCATCGAGAACCCTGAGCGGCAGTCCATCACGGCCACCCGGCTCGACACGGATTGCGCTTCCGAGGCGGTCCCAACGATGACCGGTGACTCGGAGGACCTGTTCGTCGACGAACAGGTGTCGCCGCGGGAAGCAGAGAGTTCCTCCGACGACGCGAGTGAGCAGCTGATCGAGGAGGCCATCGAGGCCGGCACGCACGCCGACCCGCTGTCACTCATGCAGGCAACCGGCCTCAGCCTTTCCCAGGTCCGCCGAGCACTTGCAAAGCACGGCAAGTGAGGCTCTCGTGCTAGGAGACCTTCCGGTACAGCTCCTCGGCGAGGCGCGCGACGCCCGATGCGTCCTGCTCGGAACTACCGAGTGCGGAACGCCCGTCGGTGACGGCGAGCAGGACGTAGCGGCGAACCAGGCGGTCCGCTGCACTTACCGAGCCGTCGAGCCAGCGTGTGAACTCGTCGACGTAGGGACGGACATCCTGCGACGTCGCCGGCGGACCGGTCACCTGGCAGGCAGCACGCAGGGCAATCAAGTTGTCCATCTTCCGGTCTTCAAGCCCCGGCAGGTTCGTCACCGCGTTCGCATCGATCACCATGCCCGCACCTTAGCGCCGCACGGCGGTTCTCCTGCGGTTCTTGCGCGCCCGCCTCCGCCGAGCCTCGCACCGTCCAGCACCTGGTTCGCCTCGAAGCCGCCAAGCACCCGGCGTCCCCAGGTGATCCACCCACAACCGAGGAGACACCACCATGCAGAACCGAATCGAGGGGGCGCGATGAAGATCCGCCTCAATGGAACGCACGCCCAGATCGGTTTCGCCCTCACAGCGGCAGGCTGGGCCTACACCCACCTCCGCGTGGCGGCGCTTCGGCGCCGGCTCCGCACCGACGCGCTGACCGGGCTCGCCAACCGCCTGGCGCTCGAACAAGCGGCTCGAAAGAACACCGGTGACTCCGCCGCGCTGTTCATGCTCGACCTCAACGAGTTCAAGGCGATCAACGACACCTTCGGGCATCGGGCACCGCTACGGCGACCAGGTGCTGGCCACGGTCGCTCGACGGCTACGGCGGTTGCAAGGGCCGCGTCAGTTGGCGGTGCGGCTCTCCGGTGACGAGTTCGCCTTCTGGTGTGGCAAGCCGCGGAGCACGGGGGAGCTCTGCCAGTTGAGGCAACAGCTGCACGCGGCGGCGGCTAGGCCGATGACCATCGATGGCTACACGATCACGGTCACCGCCAGTATCGGGTCCGCTGTGAGTGCTGGACCGGCCGCGATCGAGGAGCTGCTCGGCCGAGCTGACGCCGACATGTACAGCGACAAGCGAGGAACAGCTTCGGGCCGACCTCGACGGCAAAAGGCAACGGCGTAGGGCACACCGCCGACCGGTCGACGATGCGTCGCCTGGCTCTCGTCAGGCGATGCGTCGGGTCCGTTCGGACCGCTGCAGGCCCGGCCGAGGCGCTTCACCTTCCGCAGATCACCGCCTCGGCCGGGTTCCACCACCCGAAGGAAGTGGAGATTCCATTGTCGTTGAACAAGCAGCTGTTGCCTGTTGAGCCCACCCAAAGGCAGGCGGATGAAGGCGGCCTGTCGGTCGACGAGCGGCGGGAAGTCGCGGATCGGCTGTCAGCGTTCGTGTCTGAAGCTCGTGACTACATCGAGGCATTCACCCCTGTAGACGACAGCGATGAAGTGGACCCGGACACTGGCTTGTCCCGTACACAGCTGCTCTCTCTGCTGGTCGGCTTCGTTGGTTGTGACACGAGGGAGTCGCTTGGCAGCCGTACCTACACGCTGATCTACACCGACCCCGAAACCAGCAAGTCGAACTACCAGACGATCTGCATTCCGGACTACCGCAGTGCCTCGCCAATCGTCTTCACCCGAGACGGACGGAGCGCTCGGTTGACCCTGCGAGCCACCGGTGAGGTCCTGGCAGAGGTCGGAGTTCACGCCCAGATCCTCGGCGCGAGCAATCACTACAGCAGGGTTTCGCCGGACTTCGTGCCGCTGCCGACCGCGGCAATCATCTCGCCCTACTCGACCTGCGCCGGCGGCTGCCTCGGGTGCAGCAGGGGAGCGGTGAAGAGTTTCACCTCGCCGCCCAAGGACTACGTCGGTCGCCACGTGCAGGCACTGGCAGAAGACTTCGACCGCCGTGGCTGGGACCGCTCCGAGCTCGTCTCGGTGAACATCACCACCGGATGCCAGCCAGACGAAGAACGTGAGCTCACGATGATGCTGCAGCTCATCGACGAGTACCGACGGCACGGTTTCGACAACGCGGGCTTCTTCCCCTTCACCTACGCGATCGACTCAACCGCGGCCATGGAACAACTTCGGGAGGCCGGCTGCCTCGGCTTCATCGGCACTGTTGAGTGCTTCAACGACGTTGAACGCATTCGCCAGTGGGGGCGGAAGAAGGGGTCGATCACCTTCGACCAGCACGTCGAGAAGTACCTCCGAGCCAAGCGGGCAGGGTTCGAGATCGTCGAGACTGATTACGTCCTCGGAGCTGACGCCTACAACGAGATGCTCAACGGAATCCGTGCACTCGATTCCATCGGCGTTGCTGTTGTCCCGAACATCAAGCGCAACTACACGCTTGAACAGCTCGACAGCAACCACCCGGACATCTGGGGCCTTGGCATGAGCTACATCGCTGACGGGTTCCACGCGGCCCTCGCGACCTACCGCAACGGCACGATCAAGCGTCGCGCTGCCCGGTATTCCGTTGACCACCTCAAGCGGCAGGGCTGGACCGGGATCAGCCTGCGCGACCTACCGATCCGTCACACGTGATTCGCCACTGGCTGCGCTGGGCCGCCCGCCTGTTCTGGCGGGCGGCCACGACGGAACAGATCGACCCCACCGAGTCTTGGAAAACGCTCTACAGGACAGAGACCCACACATGAGATGCATCTTCTGCTCGATTGTCGCAGGCCAGGCGCGCGCGACCTTCGTTCGGAGCTGGCCGGACGTCATCGCCATTCGACCGCTGAACCCGGTCACCGCTGGCCACCTGCTCGTGATCCCGCACCGCCACGTCGCGGACGTCGGCGAAGCGCCGGACGTCTCCGGCTACACGATGGCCGCCGCCGCTGAACTCGCAGCCGATCTACCAGCCGCGAACATCATCACCAACAAGGGAGCAGCGGCCACGCAAACCCAGTACCACCTGCATCTACACGTGGTTCCACGGAACGAAGACGATGCCTTGCCGCTACCTTGGACACCGCAGCAGGTTGGCACTGGCCGCTAAGCGGGTTCTACCGGGCCAGATGGGCCGTGCCCAGAACGGGCGCGGCCCTTCTCTGTCTTTTACCGAAGCGGGAGCAGTTCGAGAGCTCCAGCAACGACGCCGGCCACGCCGATGAACCTCACGACGCATGCAGCGTTAAAGCGGAGGTTCCGAAGGGATTCATCGCGGCGGCGCTTGCTTGAACTTGTCAGCGCCTGCACGGCCGGCGTCACGATCAGTGACGAAGCAGCCAAACCCCATCCAAGCAGGAAAAACAAAGACATCTAATCCCTTCCGTAGCTCTGAAAGTGGCTGGAAGGGGGAGAACGGTTACGATCCGCTGCGCATAACTACACCACACCGAAGGTTCCCTGTCCTCAAGCATGCCAGAAGGCGTCATCCGGACGATCTTGACCCGGTGTGAGGGGACGCTGTGATGGGTTTAGTAGCTGTCGATCTCATGCTTCGTATTGATGCACTGCACAGCGCTACTGCAGTTGACGCCAGCAGCCAGCCTCCACCGGTGAGCAACACGGCGGCGCCGCCAAGCTCAGTTGCTACCGGCCCGGCTACAGCGAGTGAAGCGGGTAGGAGAACGAGGTTGCCCAGTTGAGACCAGGCGGACACCCGCGAACGTGATTCGCTCGGTATTTGACTTTGGAGCAGAGTTGACTGCACTGCCATGAAGAATGCTCCCTGCGCTCCTACTGCGATCGCACTCGCGATGACCAGCCACAACGGCGCTCCACAAGCGAAGAGCAGGAGGTATGGAAGCATCACCAGACTTAGGCCAAACGCTGCGCGCAGCGGTCTTCTGGGCTGCCAGCGGTAGGCGACCATTCCGCCGGCGATTGATCCGATTGCTTGAACGACACCGATCGCGGCCCACGCGCCGGCGCCTCCGAGTCTCTCGTTGGCGAGCAGAGGACCAGCCACCATGTGCGGCCCGATAACGAGAGCCTGCAGAAGCGCCGAGTAGACGACCAATGTCCGCAACCAGGGCGTCCTGATGACCAGTTGCGCTCCGGCCCGCACGTCGTGCCAGAGACTGGGGCGGTGAGCTTCGCGCGCCTGTTTAGGCAGCTTCAGCGCCAGAAGCGAAGCTGCGGATGCCGCGAATGTCCCGGCATCGAGGAGTAGCGCGACACCCGGTCCGACCGTCGCCACCAGGACGCCAGCGACGCTAATGGACAGCACCTTGTTGGTGTTCGCTGCCAGTCCTAGGAGCGCGTTCGCTCTCTGCAGTCGCTCAGCTGGCACCAACGCCGGGACCAGTCCGTTCGCAGCCGGCACGAATGCTGCAGTACCCACGCCGGCCAATGCCTGGAGGAGGATTAGATGCCAAGTTTCGGCTGTGCCAAAGACCAGGAGCAGGCCCGTAGCCGATTGCGAAACGCATCTCAAAATGTCGGCGCCGACCATCACCCATCGGCGGTCCCACCGATCACCCAATATCCCGCCGAACAGCACCAACAGCGCGATCGGAATGCGATTGGCTGCCAGTACAAGTCCGAGGGCGCCGGCCCCGCCCACCTGCAAAGAGGCGAATGCGATGGTCAGCGGGATGAGGCTGTCGCCGAAGGTCGATAGTGCCTGACCGATGAAGTACCGGCGGAAGCCGCGGGTGGAAGCCACTGGGTCATGAAACCGGGGTCAGACGACGGATGGAAGAGTCTGGCCGTCATCTGCGATAGGTGGCCACAGCTTTCAGGAAGCAACGTCATCGACGTCTTCGGCGATCCCGTGCCGCTCCTGCCCGGTCGTGTCGTCCCCGAGGGACCGGCACACAATCGACCACTTCACTGGGCCATAGCCGTGCGCCTCTGCCTCACGCAGCAGGTCGTCCAGGCGGTCCTCGGCGTCTTCAAGTGAGACGTGCGTCGAGACATGTTGACGCTGTCTATTCAACCCAGGAACGCGTGTGCCGACACCGTCTGTGATCAGAACCCAGACTGACGCCGCGGCCCGGTCCAGCGCCATACGAGTTCGAATGTCGATCGTTCCACCTGGTGTTACGCCGAGGCGGTCAACAACCTCCTGCATCGATTGTGCAAGTCCATGGCGGCACAGGTGCTGTGCCGCCATGACCTCGGAGATGCCAAACTCCTCCGCGATATTTGGGAGAGGCTCCCTGGCCTCCCATTTCTCGCGCAGCAATGTTGTGTCTGCGGTGCTCCAGAAGTGCTCCCGGCGCGCGCTGTAGTTTTCCCGCAGGGTGGCGAGCCAGTCATAGGTTTCGTCTGCATTGAGGGCCTCACGAACCCAGAGCTCGCGTTCAGACGGCTTCAAGGTGGCTTGAAGCTCCAGAGGAACCAGCCGCAGGAGACGCCCCCTGACCGACTTGACGGTTCGTTGCAGCACTTCCGCAATGTCCTCCATGGGGCGACCGTTTCGTAGTTCTTCAACGAAACGCTGGTAATCCTGTTCTTTCCAAGGATCTCCTGCTCGGATGGACATGGGCTCGTTCGGCATGGCACGGACGCTACCCAGAAGCACCGACAGCGCGCTGAAGATTGGCGGCTCGGAGTATCGCGTGCGGGTCAGCTTCACATCGAGCAGCGTCGATCGTTGGCATGCCTCGTTTTGGCTGAACTGACTGGAGAAAGCGCCCGACGGGTCCTTGGGTCTCGTACAGTCGATGGCGTGACGACCTCGTCGAGCGAACCGCCGGCAGCCGTGCCCACGACCTGGAGCCCGCCTCAGCCGAATAAACTACCTGGCCTGCGCGAATCGCTAGCTGACTCGATGCGAAACCCGTTTCAGCACCAGGTTCTTGTCCGCAATCTTGCTGGTCAGCGGGGTACGATGAGGTCGCTTACGGGCGACTTCAACAAGGACGCAGCCGACCTTCTGAAGCAGGAACGTGATCGGCTCTTTGCGGCCGAGCTGTTCTACATCAGCGCGGATATGACTCGTCTGGCGCTTGCATCGGTAGAAACTCTGCCTGTGCACAACCTGCACCCCGAGGATGTGCCCAGCGAGTATGGCTTCATGGTGTTTGCCGAACCAATCGGTGCTTACCTGCCGGAACCAGATCCGAGGTTTCCCGCCGCAGCGAATGACGTTGTGACGATCGTTGCTGCTTCGTGGGGGCCGCTCGCCGGTGTCGTACCCGGTGACCCGGGTGTTTGGATTACCTTCTGGTCGGCCACGGACCTTTCAGTTGAAGTTCCACTGGTCATGAAGCACCGCGGCATGGACCAGGAAGAAGCCGAAGCATTTATTCGCCGGCGCCGAGCCGAATTGAACTGGGACAACGAGGTCATCACGCGGTTTGGAGCAGTCGGAGTCCAGATTTTTGAACACACGGACAAGGGCACCGTCGTCCACAAGCATGAGTTCGAAGGGTCAAGGGCCGACTGGCAGCAGGTGAAAGCGACGACGATTGCCTGGTCACAGGTTGTGCGCGCAACCTGGCTCCTGATCACGCAGCCAGGGGTGACCTCTGTCGATGAGCACCCTCTACCGCGCAACATTCGCCGTCGAGCGGCTCGTGAGGGCTACAACCCCAACGCGGTGCGTGTCGTCCGGATCCGAGACCGTGCGGATACCCCCGTCGCCGAAGGCGCGGGGCGCAACTACCAGGTCCGATGGACTGTGCGCGGTCACTGGCGCAATCAGTGGTACCCCTCGCGCGAAGAGCACCGCCCAGTCTGGATCAACCCGCATATCAAAGGCCCCGCAGAAGCTCCGCTGCGAACCGGCCAGACAGTCCATTTGGTGGATTCAGATGACTAGTCGCCTTGCGCTTCGCGAGGGTAAGGCGGCTCGCTAGCTGGATTGGCATCAGGCGCAACGGAGCCGACGTCGTTGATCGCCGGGCCGGTATAGACCATGAAACGCCGAGACCCTACGCGTTCGATAGCACCCTTCGTGATGAACGCGACCCCGGCACAGAAGTCGATCAGCCGTTTGCTGTCGGGCTCACTACTGTCCTGCAAGTCCAGCAGGACAGGAGCTCCGTGGGCCAGGTGCTCACCGAGCTCGCGAGCCGCTAGATAAGACGTTGGCCTAACCGATACCAGGCGATCAACGGTGGGTGCCGTTACAGGGTTCCGGGTCGCGTCGGCTGTCAGTTCTGCAGCTTCATCGGCTGAGCGGTCGAACGTCGCGCTGATCCCACTCGTGCTCGCTTCTAGCCCTGACAGCTTTGCGAATAGTTCGGCAATGCGGGTTCGAGCCGCGATGACAACGACGATCAGCAGGACCGGCCAGATGAGCGTCCTTAGGTACTCGAGTACCAGGCGAGCAATCTCCACGCTCGGAGCATATTGAGGCAGCATGTTGAACCGCAGGCGAACGGAAATGATCGGATGAGGGCGAGCAACGGGCAACTTGCTCTTGGCCGGACGGAGCCATGAAACCCGGACGGCTACGGCGGGCCATGATCCCGGGAACGGCCAGGTTGGCAGCGTTCTCGGTTCCGTCGCACGATCCCGTGGCGGACGGCCGACGCTTTGTCGGGGGATCACGCTAGCCTTATGATCAACGCCGTTGCTGCGGTGGCCTGACGCCTGTGCACTGGACCGAGGTCCGGGTGCGCACGACCCGCGTCCGCTTGTCTGAGCATTGGACGAGCAACCGGATTGCTGACGGCTTGCGCATTGACGCCGAGTCCGTTCCGTTGGCAAGACCGCGGTCTGTCCGGGATGACGAGGGTGCGTAGCGCTCAGGTGGTGCTGCCTCGCGTAGGGTCTGCCGGTCGCGTTGTCATGGGCGCACCGGCCAACGCAGAAGGGGTCGGCCAGTGAGCGCCAACTCATTCCTGGATCGCGACGAGCTTCGAGAGATCCCAGTAATTCCTGTCAACGGCTCCCGTAACGCCGACGGTGTTTTCGAGCACCGGGTTCCACCATTGAGCCAGACCACGAAGGCCCAGAACTATCTGCTGGGCCACGATGAGATCCACCTGCCTGAGGATGTGATTCGACGGCTCGTTTACGGCGCCGTCGAGCCGTACGGGCTGCAGGGAATCCGCGTCGAGCGCCATCGAGTGGAGTCCGGCTGGCTGGCCGTCTTGACGTACCGGGCCTACTCGCTGATGGTTTCGATGGCGGTCGAGAACGACAGGCTGCTCAACGTAGCGCACTACGCGGCGGATCCGAAGGCAGCTGGCGGGAACCTAGCACTGGCAATGCCGCAGCCGCATCCTGAGCACGCGGTCCTGGTTCACGCTGGCGAGTTTGAAACCGTTTTGAGATCGGTTGATTGGGCTGCGAGGGGCGTAAAGCGCGTCAATCCGCAGGACGTCGGGGAGCGTCTGGTCGAACGCCCGCTCATGCTCGTGCCTGCGACTTTCCAAAGCACAGCCGGAGAACCGCAGTACGATGTGACGTCGGTGGACGGCAATGGTCGCCTGGCGGCTTGTCTGAGCTGTATTACCGTCGAACGCGGATGGCTGGAGGACTCCCGTCAGCGTGAGCATGTCGATCTGCTCCCGTCCCATTTGATGAAGCTACCCTTGCAGGAACGTCGAGAGCTAGTCCGCAAGGTCGCCAAGGCCGCTCACAAGCGCTTGGCTCAGCCACCAGTCGACGGCGACCGAGCCGACATCCTGTCCCGAAACAGGGCAGCGAAGACTCTTAACGCTCTCACCATTCCGGTTCAAGTGATCGTCGGTTACCTCGACGACGAACCCGAGCGTGCGATGCAGCGCTTCCCGACGGCTGTCCGTGCTCTCCTGATGCGCATGAACGTCGGGGTCAAGCCCTTTGCCGACGGCGCGAAGAACGCTGTTACGGCAGAGGAAATTGTCGCCGGCCTGCACGACGAAAACCTGTTCGGCGCTGGCCAGATCGCGGCCGCCTACCGCGACGTTCTCGTCGGCCGCGGCGACGTGACCGCAGGAATGCGGGAGCTCGGACTGGACCCGAGTCTGCCTGACTTGCGGTTCGCCGCGGTCGTGCAGCAGCTGACCCGTAAAGAACCGCAGTTCAACGCGTTGGTGAGGTCCAAACTCCACCAGGCCAAGCTGCTGCTGGCTCACCGAAACGGACCTGTCGTGGAGCTGGGTCTGCGATCATATTCAGCGAGCGCAGAGCAGAAACTGTTCTCATCGGCCCGAAAAGCACTGGAGACAGGGTGCTTGTGGCAGGACCTCGTCGATGAGGAATGGGCCGTCGAGAACATCGACACGAACGACGCTGTCGATGACCTCCTTGCCCGCGCGGACGCGGGCTCCCGTCAGGCCGCACTCCTACTCGGAACCCTCGGCATGGTCGCTTTGGTCATGTCCGGACATCTGCTAGCGGCTGCAGGTTCCGCCGAAGAAACGGCTGGCACGACTATTGACCGCTCAAACGTCGGACAGATCATCAAGAAATTGCTCGAACACGGCGCGGGCCGCAGTCTGCTAGCCGACGCGATCAAACGGACCCGCGCAAACCAGCCACTACGGTGGTGGGACGACGAGACAGGCAGGCTTGTGTCGCAAACTGATAAGTGGAAGGGCTCCACTTATGCCGCGTACCTGCGCGCTGCTGCCCGGCACGGCTTCGGAGGCAAGGCGGTAAGCGGCACCCCAGTAGAGAAAGAGGCCGACGCTCTAACGCGGTTTCAAGAGGATGTCGGGTCGTCTGCTGGGCGGCTCCTGGACCTGATCGACTTGCGGGAGGAACACGGCACGCTCGACCTTCTCCCGTGGACCGAGGTCGAGGCGACAATCAACCAACTCGGAGAAATGAACGAGGACCTTCGAGAGATCTCCGAAAAGAAGCCGCGCGGGCTGCGGTGAGGCGTCCAGTCTGGTCCGGTGTCGTCGGCATGACACCGGACCGATATGCCGGCCTTGCTCGCCTGGCGGGTCCCTGGCTGGAGGAGTACCGGGACTGCCCAATCCTCCTCGACCAGTGCAGCGGCAGCGAGCAGCGCGCGGTGTATGTCGTCGTCAACGAAGACGGCAGAGCCTGCTACTGCGGCAAGACCCGTCCGACTCGGGTGCTGCGGCACGGTGCCGCAGTCATTCGGCTCAGACAGCACACAAGGCTGGGTTCTTCGAAGCGCGAGGAATGGGCGGCGTATTGGGTCTTGCCTCTGCTACCCGAAACCCCGGATACATTCGTTGACTGGCTTGAACGCACTATTGCGGCACGACTCGGGCTCCCTCTCCGCAACCGCCACTGGCGACGAAATACCTGAACACAACCGCCGGCCGATCTCGGCTGTGGCCGTACCTGCGGACCACAGCCGGGTAGGGCCCTGTGACACGCCGATGACACGAAATGGTGTTGATAGGCGTGACCAGAGTCGGTGGCGGAGGGTTACTGTGTTGCTGTCTGCGCAGGTAGATGATGGTGTCGACGGTGTCGATGTCCCTTACAAGCAGGGGGTCGTTGGTTCGAACCCAACTGCGCCCACTTCTGAACCGGCCTCGTGCGGACTCTTTTTCTCCTCGGGTTGCGCCTTCACGGCCCCGAACGGGTCGTCAATTCGGCGGCCGCCGGTGGGGTCTTCACGCGATGTGGGCCAGGGCTGCCCAGAAGGCGGTTCGGGCGCCTTCTGCTGGTGTGGAGCCCGGTTCGGG
The DNA here is from genome assembly GCF_004348435.1 of Saccharopolyspora terrae. Taxonomy (NCBI): domain Bacteria; kingdom Bacillati; phylum Actinomycetota; class Actinomycetes; order Pseudonocardiales; family Pseudonocardiaceae; genus Saccharopolyspora; species Saccharopolyspora terrae. The sequence goes on from NZ_SMKS01000042.1 coordinate 51,112, forward strand.
GCGCCAGTCGGTGGCGTAGACCGCGCCGGGGGTGACGAGCTCTCGATCGCCGATGAGGTTGGTGAATTCCTCGAAGCTGCGGTGCCGGGCCGCATTCGTGGTGCTCGAGTACAGGCGATCGATCTCGGCGACCTTCTCGGGGGTGTCGTAGTGGTCGGTGATGTGCGAAACCGCCAGGTAGCTGCCTGAGGGGACGGCTCGGCAGTAGGCGTCCAGGATCGCGGCGGGGTCCTTGGCGTCCGGGACGAAGTGCAGGACTGCGACGGCCAGCACCGCCACGGGTTGGCTGAAGTCCAGCAGCTCGGCGACTCCGGGCGAGTTCAGCACCTCTTGCGGATCTTGCAGGTCGGCTTGCGTGATGGTGACCGCGGGGCTGCCCGACAGCATGCGCCTGGTGTGCGCGACAGCGATGGGCTCGATGTCGACGTAGGCCACCCGCGTCGACGGGTCGACCGCGTGCGCGATCTCGTGGACGTGCCCGACCGTGGGAATGCCGGATCCCAGGTCGAGGAACTGCCGGATGCCGGCGTCGAGGCAGAACCTGACCGCGCGCTGCAGGAAAGCTCGGTTCGCACGGGCACCGGGAATCATCGTCGGAGTCACCTGCACCGCTCGTGCGGCTGCGGCGCGATCGGGTGCGAAGTTGTGCGAACCGCCCAGGTAGTAGTCGTACATCCTGGCCGCGTTCGGCGTCTCGATGTCGAGATCGCCACCGACCCAGCTCGTTGTCTCGCTCACCTTCCGGCCCTCCTTCGGTGCCACGCCGCCGATCAGCTGATCGTCTCGCCGCGGCCGGTGTCAACCGCCGTCTCGGTGCCGGTCCGTTCTGGACCGCGAGGCCGCTCGGACCTGTTCTCGCAGCGCTCGTTCCGGTCGCCACAACGACGTCGGGGCGGCCTTCCGCGCCTACGAGCAGCGCCAACGCCCGCACGCGGCGGTGGCCCAGGAGTTCGCGCGCGGCGCAGCCGAGCTGATCGCCCGCGACGGGATTTGCGGGCTGCGCTACGACCAGGTCGCCGAGGTCAACAAGACCCAGCGTCTACCGCAACTGGCCCGATCGGTACGCGCTGATCGCCGACGCGCTCGCCACCTTCGGCGCCGACGTCGCGCCCTGCACGATTCAGGCGACATCGACGCCGATCTCGTCGACTTCCTCGAAGCCCTCGCCGCCGCCACAGCGAGCTCGCGAGGCCGGGCGCTGCTGACCGCGGTGGCCTCAGCGCGGGAGAACCCCGATCTGCGGACCGTCGTCGACGACGTCTTCGACCGACGCCTGAGCACGCTCGACGATCGATTGAAGAGCGCGATCGAGCGCGGGGATCTGCCCCCGAGCGAGACTTCCTTCGTCGCCGAGATGCTCGCCGGCCTCCGCGCCACCCACAGCACCTGACACGCCCCGACCCTCTCCTTCCCGGAGGACGTCGGACGGGAACCCTCGCCCCGCTCAGAGCCTGTTCCTGAACTAGCGAGTGAGGCGCTTGCTGATGGTGTGGATCATGGCCCAGCGGACCATGGCTTCGTGGTGTTCGGGGCGGCGTTCGTAGTCGCGCACGCAGCGGCGGTGCTGGTT
>NZ_SMKS01000043.1:0-52050 GCF_004348435.1 Saccharopolyspora terrae
CTGGGGCAGCCTGACCCTCTACAAGATCATCCGCGAGCTACAAACCCTGCTCGCCACCTGGTCCGGCACCTGCCCCACCTGCCATCAACACATCCACCGATTACCGACCTAACAAAGCACTACTAGGCCTGCGCGGCCTGCTTGATCGCGGCTCGGATCCGTCCGTAAGTGCCGCAGCGGCAGACGTTCTCGATGCCGTCGATGTCCGCGTCGGTCACCTCGTCGCCCTTGTCGTTGATCAGCGCGACGGCGGCCATGATCTGGCCGGGCTGGCAGAACCCGCACTGCGCGACGTCCTGGTCCATCCACGCCTGCTGCACCGGGTGCGGCTCGTCGCCGTCGGCCAGGCCCTCGATGGTGGTGACCTCGGTGCCGTCGGCGTCGGCGGCCTTGACCACGCAGGTCTGGACTTCCTCGTCGTCCATCAGGCAGGTGCAGGCGCGGCACACGCCGACACCGCAGCCGTACTTCGGGCCGGTGATGCGCAGCTCGTCGCGCATCACCCACAGCAGGGGCATGTCCGCGGGGACGTCGACCTCGACGTCCTCCCCGTTGACCGTGATCGAGTACTGGGGCATGCGAGCTCTCCTCTAGTTGTTGATCGGGAACTGGCGGGGGACGGTTCCGGTGGCGCGGCCGTAGGCGTTGGCGACCGCGGCGGCCGAGGCGGGAACGGCGATCTCGCCGACACCACCGGGCTCACCGGTGGGCGGCATGATGAAGACCTCGGTCCGCAACGGCGCCTGCGCTTGCCGGGCCACCCGGAAGTCGGCGAAGCTGCCTTCGCGCACCGCGCCGCCGTCGATGTGCAGGCCCGCGTAGAGGACGGTGTTGATGCCGTCCATCAGCCCGCCCTGCATCTGGGCCTCCACCCCGCGCGGGTTGATCGCGCGGCCGGGGTCGATGGCCACGTACGCCTCGGTCACGCGCGGCTTCTTCGGGTCCGTCGCGTCGATCTCGACCAGCGTCGCGGTCGTCGACTTGTACTCCTGGTGGATGCCGACGCCCTGCGCGTGGCCCCGCGGCATCGCCCTCCCCCACCGGCCTTCGGCGGCGACCTTGCGCAGCACCGCCTTGGTGCGGTCGTCCTTGAGCGACTCCAGCCGGAACTCGACCGGGTCCTTGCCCAGGTGCTCGGCGATCTGGTCGACCGTGATCTCCTCGGCGACCCGGTAGGCCACCGAGTGCACGCCCCGCATCACACCGGTGTTGGGCAGCTTCACGTCGGTCTCGGTGCCCGAGACCGTGGCGAGGCCGAACTCGTAGGGAACGGTCTGGGTGACGCCGATGACGACGTCGGCCACCGCCTCCTTGGCGGGCTTGCCCATCTCCATCAGCGCGGTGAACACGATGTCGCCGAGACCGTGCGTGAGGTCGGTCCACGCGCCGGAGACCCGGTGGTGGAAGGAGCGCACCTTGCCCGCGCGCACGGACGCCTGAACCCGCTGGTGGGTGGCCGGGCGCATGCGCCCGTGCCGGGTGTCGTCGTCGCGGGTCCAGAAGAGCTTGACGACCTTGCCGGTCGCCCGCGAGACCTGCGCCGCCTCCAGCGGCGCGTCCATGTGGCAGTTGCGGCCGAACGACCCGCCTGCGCGCTTGACGTGCACCGTGACGTCGGCGGTGGTCAGGTTCAGCTCGTCGGCGACGAGCTTCTGCACCTCGATGGGGACGTGCGAGGAGCACCACACCTCGGCGTGGCCGACGCGCACGTCCGCGACGGCGAAACCGGTCTCCATCGGCGCGTGGCTGGTGAAGGCGAAGTCGAAGCGCTCGTCGAACTCACCGCCGTCGGGACTCACGACGTCGGCCGCGCTGCCCGCCTTCTCCTTCAGCACCGCGGCGATGTCCACATCGGACTTGGCGGCGGCCGCGCCGTCTTCCCAGGTGACCTTCACCTTCTTGGCAGCTTCCATGGCCTGCCAGGTGTTCTCCGCGCACACCGCGATGCCGGTGGGGATCTGGGCGACGGCGGCGACTCCCGGCATGGCGCGTGCTGCCGAGTCGTCGTAGGAGGCGACGGTGCCGCCGATCGTCGGCGGGCGCACCACCACGGCCACGACGGAGCCGGGGATCTTGGTGTCGGAGATGTAGGAGGCCTTGCCGGTGACGATGTCGTTGGCGTCCAAGCGGTTCAGCGGCTTGCCCACGATGTGGTAGCGCTCCGGCGGCTTCGGCGTCGCCGGGACCGCGGGGATCGCGACCTTCGCCGCTTCCTTGGACAGCTCGCCGAAGGTGAGCTTGCGCCGGTCCGGCGCGTAGACGCAGGTGTCCTTCGTGGACAGCCGACCGGCCGGGACGCCCCAGCGCTTGGCGGCAGCGGTGACCAGCCGTGCCCGGCCGGCCGCCGCCATCGAGGCCAGCGGCTTGCGCAGCACGCGCACCGAGGTGGAGAACGCGGTGACCTGCGAGTAGGACAGCTCGGGACGCGCGTCGGAGTGCGTGATGGCGATGTCGGTGGGCTTGGCGTCGAACTCCTCGGCCAGGATCATCGCGACCGCGGTGTTGATGCCCTGCCCCACCTCGGTCTTGGGCAGCTCGAACCAGACCTCGTTGTTCTCGCTGATGCCCAGGCGCAGCTGCCCGAAGGTGGGGGTGGCCAGGAGGTTGATCGCGTCACCCATGTCGAACAGGTCCGCGATCGGCGGTACCGGCAGCTGGTTCGGGGCGAACGAGGCGGCGGCCGCCTCGCCCTCGGCCAGCATCTTCCCGACGACGGTCAGCGTGGGCGCCGCCGCCAGGTAGGTGAGGAACCGACGGCGGCCCAGTCCGGGCTTCTCCTCGGTTTCCGCTTTCGTGGCAGGGCTTTCCATCCAGAGACTCCTCTCAACGTCGCCACAGGCCACGACCGCGAACTCCCTCCACGCGAGCAGCATCGATCCGCTCGGCCACTCGGTGCCGCTTTCCGGGCACGACGGATCGCACGAACATCCCCACGCCGCGTTCCAGAACGCTTGCAGGCCCAGGATGTTCGCGAATGCGCTCCGCGAGAGAAGAGTTACATCGCAGTGAAGCTGGAGACCTGTGCCGACTTCTTTCCGTGAAAACCGAACTTGCCAGGCGCGAAGGATGTTTCGAGACACCCATCCGTCCTGTTGCCGGGCGGACCATACCGGGGGCGTTTCAGGACGATGAATCGCCCGCACGACGGCGAACCACTAGTCCGAACAGTGGCGGAGAGATACCACCCGATCCTCAGCGCAATGCAAAACCGCAGCTGGGAATCAATTCGGAACCGGCAAGTCTGGAAATTCGCCGAACGGCGTTCCATTCATCTCCATTCGGAAGATCAACATTGCATCCCCACGGAGATCCGAAAGATTCTGTTCCGTGATGAACTCACGCCGTTAGTTTTCGACTGAAACACTGGTATATGCCAATCGAGAGGCTGCCACCTGCGGTGATTACAGAACTGGCATGTCCAGAAATGGGGCCCCGCACGTCCGGTTGCAGGCGTGCGGACCTGCCTGTTCTCCATTTTGGAATATTCCGAACACTGACATCCGGCACCTGCGCCGCGTGTAAGCAATTGCTTGCTTCCTTTCACCGCAGAATTCCGAGTCCCCTCAATGTCGCAACGACCATCTCTGTCCGGCGTAAAAATCGCACCAATGCGCGGTCGCCGGTTCCCGTCGCGGCGTCGGCGCTGACAAGATCATCTGGTGATGGCGACATCGGTAGTGGATTCGTTGCGGTGGTCCCGAGAGTTGTTCGACCCCGCGATGAGACAGGCGATTTCCGGCCTGCCGAACGAGATGCGGCACGTGTGCGGCTACCACCTCGGTTTCTGGGACGAGCGCGGTGAACCCGGCGACGAGGCGTCGGGCAAAGCGGTCCGCCCAGCCCTGGTGCTGCTGTCGGCCGAAGTGGTCGGCGGCACGGCAACGGCGGCGGTTCCGGCCGCGGTCGCGGTGGAGCTCGTGCACAACTTCTCGTTGCTGCACGACGACGTTCTCGACCGGGACGCCGCCAGGCGGGGACGTCCGACGGCCTGGGCTGCGTTCGGCCTCGGCCCGGCGATCATGGCCGGGGACGCGCTGCTGTCCCTGGCCTACCGGGTGCTCGCCGGATGCGGAGCCGAAGCCGTGCGCGTCCTGCACGAGGCCACGACCGCGCTCATCGAGGGCGAGACGTCGGACCTGGCGTTCGAGAACGCCACGAACGTCGCGGTGTCCGATGTGGAGGACATGGCCCGCAGCAAGACCGGCGCGCTCATCGGGGCCGCCTGCGAGTTGGGCGCGCTGCTCGGTGGAGCCTCCGCCGAGCAGCGCCACGACCTGAAGTCCTTCGGCGAGAAGTTGGGGCTGGCCTTCCAGCACGTCGACGACCTGCTGGGGATCTGGGGCGACCCGGCCGTGACCCGCAAACCGGTGCACGCCGACCTGCGCGCCCGCAAGAAGAGCCTCCCGGTCGTCGCGGCGTTGAACTCCGGGACGGACGCGGGTCAGCAGCTGGCGTCCCTGTACTCCTCCCAGCAGGAGCTGACCGACACCGAGGTCGAACAGCTGGCCCTGCTCGTGGAGAAGGCCGGCGGCCGGGAGTGGAGCCGGTCGGAGGCCGAAGGGCTGATGTCCGAGTCGCTTTCGGCCGCGCGCCGCGCCGAGCACCGCCCGGGGGCGGCGGAGCGGATCGAGGAGGTGGCCCACCTCGTGGTCAACCGGGAGTTCTGAGCTCCCCGCCCCGACGGGAGAACCCTGCCACCACGACGTGCTGGGAACCGGGAGTCAGCTCCCACACCTGGTGATCCGGGACGATGCGCTCCGGGGCGTCGGTCGCCAGGACCACCACGCCCGGGTAGTCGGCGAGCAAGGTCCGCAGCAGGTCGGTTCCTCCCGCGCCCAGTTCGTCGTCGATGTGGTCGAGGACCAGCAGCGGTGGCGTCCTGTGGCGGGCGCGGGCCAGTTGCAGCCGGGCGCGTTCGGGGATCGACAGCGGTTCACCGCCTCGGCGCAGCTTCGTCCGCTCCTCGTCGGGAAGAGCGCGGACGCGCTCGCCGAGCCCGACCGCGTCGAGGTCGGGCATCACGGCGCCCTCCTGCTCGGGTCGCCGGTACCGCACCGCCCTGGCGATCGTGCCGCGCTCCAATGCCAGTCCCCGGGCGGCGTAGCCCACGTGGCGGCGGCGCTGGACCGCCGGGAGGTCGTCGAGGTAGTGACCGGACACGCGCACCCAGCCGCGCGCGGTCGTCCCGATCCCGACCAGCAAGCCGAGGACCGCCGAGACCCGCTCCGGGCTCCCCCGCAGCACCACCCGGGCACCCGGCGCCGCGGCCAGTCCGGGTGCAGCCCCATCGACCCAGAGCTCGTGGACGTGGACCTCGGCCGGCGCGCGGACCTCCCCCACCGGGACGGCTCGCGGCTCCGGCCGGTGCCGGGCCAGGGCGGGAGCCAGGACCCGCCGCGCCGCCAGGTAGGACTGCCGGTACTCCACGACCCGGCCGAGGTCGTGCACCGGCGCGACCAGCACGCCGACGACGGTGATCGCGGTGGCGATCAGCGCGTGCGGGATCCCGACGCCGGTGCCGACGACGACCACGCCGAGCGTGGCGAACGCGGCGGCCGACACCGCCGCCCCGCGCAGGTATCCGGCCACCCGCGCGCGGCGCACGGCCGTCGCGCGCACCCTCCCGCTGAGCTTGTCGATGCGCTTGAGCTCGCGGTGCACGCCACCACCCGCGCGGATCGCCGGCTCCGCCGCGACCGCGTCGCTGACCTGCGCCGCCAGGCGTCCGCGCGCCTGGCGCACCGTCCTCGCCCGCGCGTAGGCCACCCGCGCGAGCAGCCCGAGCACGGCGCCCAGCGCGAGGATCGGCGTCACCACGGCCGCCGCCAGCGCCGGGTGCAGCGCCGCGAGCACCACGAGCACCACGAGCACGCCCGCGATCAGCGGCACTCCGCCCGCCATCGGCGCGATGCCCCAGGCGATCCAGTTGCGGACCGCCGAGAGGTCGTTGGTGGCGCGGGCGATCGTGGTCCCCAGCGAGGGTCGCCGTCCCTCGGCGAGCGCGGCGGTGAGCAGCCCGATGCGGAGTTCGTGGACGTAGTCCTGACCGAGCTTCTCGGCCAGCACCCACTCGGCCACCCGCACTCCGCCCACGCAGCCCACCGTCGCGAGCATGATCGCGAGCCAGAACCACCTCTCGCCCGGGGCCGCCTGCAGCAGGCGCGGCATGCTGATCGCGGTCGTCCCGGCCAGCGCCGCCTGACCGAATCCCGCGCACACGAGCAGCGCGAACAGCCCTCGGCGGCTTCCGGTCAGCAGCCGCGGCATCCTGTCGCTCACAGCACGCCCTTGAGCACGTCGGGCTCGGTGAGCGCGGAAGTCTCGACGACGGGAACCTCCAGCGCAGACCTCACCTCCCGCATCGCCAGCGGCGCCGAGGTCAGCACCCCGCTCACCGCGGCGACCGGCACTCCTCGGCGCCGCAGCAGCTCCACGCCGCCGATGGCCCCGGCCGCGCCGTCGGCGGCGAACACGACGTGGTCGACCACTCGCGAGAACACCGGATCGGCCACCAGTGCGGCGGTTTCGCGCTGGTGGAGGCCGTCGGCGATCTCGACGACGACCACGTCGACGTCCGGCCCGGACAGGCCGTCGACCACCGACAGCAGGAGCGCCCGGACCTGGTCGTGCTCCAGCCGGAACGTGGTGGGGAAACCGAAGTCGGTGAAGTCGAGGACCGCGGCGGCACCGGCGTCGGCGAAGCTGTTCGGATCCCCGCCAGCACCTGTTCCGGTCGCCTTCCCCGCGCACACCCGCAACCCCGATCGCACCAGGCCGCGGACGAGCGAAGCGACGGCGGTGGACTTGCCGGAGTTCATCGACGTGCCGAGCACGGCGATCACCGTCGGTCCGTCCACGCGCGGGGATGGTTCCGGGGTGAGCGCGCGAGGCGCGCAGCGGGAGAGCGTCACGACTCCGCGCGCGTCGGCGAGCAGGCCCAGCGGCTGCAGGACGGTCGCGTCGGAAATCTTGGCGTGCTTGGCGGTCACCACCGCCGCCACTCCCCCGGCCGCGACGAGGTGGACCGGCCGCAGGTCGTCGGGCACCTCGGCCTCGAACTGGTCGGGGGCGTACCGGTGGCCGTAGGCGACGAGCACCTCGTCCCCCGCGAACAGCGCCTGGCGCCGGCTCACCGGGCTCTCCAGCCGCGTGTGCATGCCGAGCCGCTCGACGCGCGCCAGCACGACATCGCCCGGACGCGGAACCACGTCGGGCCCGTCGAGCAGCGCGTATCCGCGCGGTGCGGCCTCGATGCGCGCTGCGACCGAACGAGTGGTGTAGGCCTTCTTCAGCCGGCGCAACCGATCGGGCTGCACCTCGGATGAGACCCCTTGCGCAGGAACAGGATTCGCAACGGCTGGTCCGACACCGGTGGAGACGCTCATGATGCCTTCGCTTCCTCTCGCTGAGCACGGTGCGATCACCGAGCTGCCGACGAGGAGAAAGCTAGGGACGCCACATGAGACGTCCGTGGGATTCAGATGAAGGGGTCTTCCTCCGATGTCGCACGGGGAACGCCCAGGCGAACCACCGCGGACGGCGGCACCACGCCGAGGTGAACCCGGCGGCTCAGCGCTGCAGGCGGGGGTGCGCGCCGACCGTCATCAGGGCGATGTCGACGTAGCGGGCCGCGATCTCCTCGGGGCTCAGCGGGCCGTCGGCGTGGTACCAGCGAGCGACCGACTGGCACATGCCCAGCAGAGCCCGGGAGGTCTCCACCGGGTCGGCGATGGTGAAGGTGCCCTCGCGACTGCCCGTTTCGATGACCTCGGTGAGGACGGTCTCCACGGTCTTGCGGCGGGCGCTGTAGCGGCGCCGGTTGCTCGGCGACAGGTACCGGGTCTCGCTGTCGAGCGCGGCCAGCCGGAACCGGTAGGTCATGTGCAGCACGATGGCTTCGATGACGTTCACGAACTGATCGCGCGGTGACCCCGGGGCCTCGCGCGCGGCGGCGCGCACGCGCCAGGCCACCTCGCTGGTGCCCAGTTCGAGGAGGGCGACGAGCAGCCCTTCCTTGTTCTCGTGGTGGTAGTACAGCGCGGGAACGGTCATGCCGACCCGGCGAGCGATCTGGCGCACGGTCGCGCCGTGGAACCCGCTCTCGCGGAACTCGTCCACCGCGGCGTCGAGGATGGGGGTCAGTTCGAGCGGCCCGAAATCCCGCCACCCGGACGCGGCGTCCGGCTTCGCCGCACTCGCCTGAGCCATCACGTCTCTCCCTCTCCCCGCCTGCCGGTGACCTTACCGGCCGGTGACGGGCACCGGCCGGTTCGGTCGAGCCTCATCGAGCCTGTTCCTGACCTCGTGCGTGCGTGGCGGCGCGGGTGGCGCACACGGGTCAGGAACGCGCGCTCATCGAGGTGCCATCCGGATGGCCCCGTCCAGCCGGATGGTCTCCCCGTTGAGCATGGGGTTCTCGACGACGTGGCGCACCAGGGACCCGTACTCGCTCGGCTCGCCGAGCCGCGACGGGTGCGGGACCTGCGCGCCGAGCGAGGCGACGGCCTCGTCGGGCAGCGCGGCGAACAGCGGGGTGTGGAACAGGCCCGGGGCGATGGTCGTCACCCGGATCTTCAGGCTCGCCAGGTCCCGCGCGATGGGCAGCGTCATGCCGACGATGCCGCCCTTCGAGGCGGAGTAGGCGGCCTGGCCGACCTGCCCGTCGAACGCGGCGACCGAAGCGGTGTTGACGATGACGCCGCGCTCCTCGCCGACCGGCTCGGTCCGGGACATGCGCTCGGCGGCAAGCCGGAGCACGTTGAAGGTGCCGATGAGGTTGACGTTGATGACCTTGGTGAAGTCGGCGAGCGGGAAGGCGCCCTTCTTGCCGACGGTCTTGGCGGCGTTGCCGATGCCCGCGCAGTTCACCGCGATCCGCAACGACCCCAGCCCGTCGGCGGCGTCGAGCGCCGCGGTCACCTGCTCCTCGTCGGTGACGTCGGCGGCGGCGAACACGACGCCGTCGCCGAGCTCGGCGGCCACGGCCTCGCCCTGGGAGGACGGCAGGTCGACGATGACGACCTTCGCGCCCTGGCCGTGCAGTTCCTCGACCGTCGCCAGGCCCAGCCCGGACGCACCCCCGGTCACGAGCGCGACAGCACCTTCGATGTCCACTTTCCGACTCCTCACATGTCGACCGAGCAACCGGACGGCAGCATACTGAGCGAGCGATAAGTAACCAAGCGTTCGTCGTATTGACACCCCGCGCCTGCTTAGCGACCGTTAAGTGGACTTCGGAGGAGGAGCGCCATGGACGCCGTCATCGTCGACGCGATCAGAACCCCGTCAGGCAAGGGCAAACTCGGTGGGCAGCTCTCGGGCGTCCACCCCGCCGAACTGCTCACCCGCACGCTGCGCGGACTCGTCGAGCGCACCGGCATCGACCCCGGCGCGGTCGACGACGTCATCGGCGGCTGCGTCGGACAAGCCGGTGAGCAGGCGCTCAACATCACCCGCAACGCCGTGCTGGGAGCCGGTTTCCCGGAGTCGGTGCCCGCCACGACCATCGACCGGCAGTGCGGTTCGAGTCAGCAGGCCGCGCACTTCGCCGCCCAAGGCGTCCTCGCGGGCACCTACGACGTGGTGATCGCCTGCGGCGTGGAGTCGATGAGCCGGGTGCCGATGGGTACCACGCCGATGGGCACCAACCCCAGGGGCCCGTCGATGGCGGCCCGCTACCCCGAAGGCCTGGTGAACCAAGGCGTCTCGGCGGAGCTGATCGCGGCGCGGTGGAAGTTCGGCCGCGAGGAGCTCGACGAGTTCTCCGCCCGCTCCCACGCCCGCGCCGCGCAGACCGCCGCCTCCGGCGCGTTCGACGACGAGATCCTGCCGGTGGCGGTGACCGGCGCGGACGGCACGGAGCACGTCGTGAGCACCGACGAGACCGTGCGCGCGTCGACCACCGCCGACGGGCTCGCGGGCCTGCGACCCTCGTTCGCGGACGAGGAGCTGGCAAGGCGCTTCCCCGAGATCGACTGGCGGATCACGCCGGGCAACTCCTCGCCGCTGACCGACGGCGCGTCAGCGGTGCTCATCATGAGCGAGGCCAAGGCCGCGGCCCTCGGCTTGCAACCGAAGGCCCGGTTCCACAGCTTCGCCGTCACCGGCAGCGATCCGCTGCTCATGCTCACCGGCGTCGTGCCGGCCACCCGCAAGCTGCTGGACCGCGCGGGGGTGTCGATCGACGAGATCGACGCCTACGAGGTCAACGAGGCGTTCGCGCCGGTGCCGTTGCTGTGGCAGCGCGAGTTCGACGCCGACCCGGCCCGGCTCAACCCGTGCGGTGGGGCCATCGCGCTCGGCCACCCGCTCGGCGCCTCCGGCACGAGACTGCTGACGACGCTGGTCAACCAGCTGCAGGCCACCGGCGGCCGGTACGGCCTGCAGACCATGTGCGAGGGCGGCGGCATGGCCAACGCGACCCTCGTCGAACGCCTCTGAGCGCTCGGGCGGCCTCCCCTGGGAGGCCGCTCAGCCCAGGAGGGGCTTGACCCTCTCGCCGAAGTCGCGGACCCCGCGTTCGAAGTCGTCGAAGGTGAACATCATGCCCTTCACACCGGGGATCTTGGCGACCTCGTCGAGGTGGCGGGCGACGGTCTCGTAGGAGCCGACCAGGGTCGCCATGTTGAGGTTGATGGCACCCTCGGGGAGGTTGATCGTGCGCGCGGTTCCGGTCGGGTCGGCCGAGGTGTCCTGGGCTCCCTGGTCGGACATGTATCCGAGGGCCGCCACGTCCGCGCCCGCGTGGTAGGACTCCCACTTGGCCCGGGCGGCTTCGTCGGTGTCGTCCATGATCAGCATGAACAGCGGCAAGGACCCGACGTCGCGGCCGGTCTCGGCGGCGTGCGCGGCCAACCGGCGGACCGGCTCCTCGTAGGTCCCCGGCGTGTTCACGCCCGGGTTGAGGATGAAGTTGTAGTCGCCCATCTCGGCGCAGAACCGCATGCCGCGGTCGGACTGGCCGGCGCACACGACGTCGATCGCGCCGGCGGGACGCGGCTCCAGGCGGCAGTCGTCCATCTGGAAGAAGCGGCCGTCCAGCGTCGAGGTCCCGTGCTCCCACAGATCGCGCATGACCTGGACGTACTCGGTGGCGTAGTCGTAGCGGTGGCCGAAGTAGTCGTCCCCCGGCCACAACCCCATCTGCTCGTACTCGGCCTTCGCCCAGCCGGAGACGATGTTGATGCCGAAGCGGCCCGGTGCGATGGAATCGATGGTCGTGGCCATGCGCGCCACGAGGGCGGGCGGCAGCGTCAGCACCGCTGTGGAGGCGTAGAGCTTGATGCGCTCGGTGACGGCGGCCAGGCCCGCCATCAGCGTGAACGATTCGAGGTTGTGGTCCCAGAACTCGGTCCTGCCGCCGAAACCGCGCAGTTTGATCATCGACAGCGCGAAGGCGAATCCCTGCCGCTCGGCCTCCTGCACGATCCGCTTGTTCAGCTCGAAGGAGGGCTTGTACTGGGGGGAGTTCTCGGAGATCAGCCAGCCGTTGTTGCCGATCGGGATGAACACGCCGAAGTCCATGCGATCCTCCTGGTCGATTGCACGTCCAGATGCACGAGGCCCCACAACGCGGATGAACCGGCGGCACTCCACCAACCACATCTCACGCCCGCCGCCCCAGTCTGCTGCCGGCTGATCAACGGTGGAGTCGATTCAGCACCACTGAGACTTGGATCACAACGCTTCTCGTCAGGCCACAGTGGACTGTCGCTCACCGGTCGTTCTCGCAGTCGCAGCGCCCGACAGCCGTGATGCGGTCCGCGAGATCCGATCGCTCTCCCGGGTGGGCTGGGGGCGTTTGTGAACCTAGGCTTCAGGCATGTCGATCGCGATCAACGAGGATCACCGGCTGCTGGCTGAGACCGCTTCCGACCTGCTGGCGCGGCGCGAGGCACGTGGTGCCTGCCGCGCGCTGCTGGAATCCGAATCCGAATCCCTTCCCGCGTTCTGGCAGGAGGCGGCCGACCTGGGCTGGTTGGGGCTGCACCTGCCCGAGGAGCACGGCGGCGCGGGGTTCGGGCTCGCGGAGACCGCGGTCGTCGCCGAGCAGATGGGGCGGTCGGTGGCGCCCGGACCGTTCGCGCCGACCGCGATCGCCTCCGCCGTGATCGATGCCGTCGGCGACGAGGAGACCAAGCGGCGGTTCCTGCCCGGCCTGGCCGACGGGTCGGTGCCCGCCGGTATCGCGCTCGACTCCCGGCTGGAGGTCTCCGGCGGGACCGCCTCGGGATCGGCGCCGGCCGTGCTCGGCGGCGGCCTGGCGCGGCTGCTCGTGCTGCCGTCCGGTGACGACGTCGTGGTCGTCGAGGTCGGCGACGCCGTGACCGTGGAGGTACCGGCCAACCTGGACCCGTCCCGCCGCTCGGCCCGGATCTCGCTGGACGGCGCACCGGCCGCGGTCCTGGCCGGGGGACGTCGAGCGCTGGTCGAACTGGCCCGCGTGATCCTGTCCGCCGAGGCCGTCGGCGTCGCCCGCGAGTGCACCGAGCTCGCCGCCGCCTACGCCCAGGAGCGCGAGCAGTTCGGGCGCGTCATCGGCACGTTCCAGGCCGTCAAGCACCACTGCGCCAACATGGCCGTGGCCACGGAGCTGGCCACCAGCGCCGTCTGGGACGCCGCCCGGGCCGCATCGACCGGCGGTGACCAGCTCGCCTTCGCCGCCGCGGCCGCCGCCGCGCTGGCCGCGCCCGCGGCGGACCTGTGCGCCAACCTCACCACCCAGGTGCACGGCGGCATCGCCATCACGTGGGAGCACGACGCGCACCTCTACGTGCGACGCGCGACGACGCTGCTCGCGACCCTGTCGGCCGACGACGCCGCCACCGAGGTCACCGCGCTCACCCGCCAGGGCGTCACCCGGGCCCGGACCGTCGAGCTGCCGCCCGAGGCCGAGGACCTGCGCGCGGAAGTCCGCGCCATCGCCGAAGAACTGGCCGCACTGCCCGAAGACCAGCAGAAGCAACGCCTCATCGAGACCGGCTACGTGATGCCGCACTGGCCCGAGCCCTACGGCCGGGCGGCGGGCGCCGTCGAACAGCTCGTGGTGGAGCAGGAGTTCGCGGCGGCCGGGGTCAAGCGCCCCCACTACGGGATCACCGGCTGGGTCATCCTCACGCTCATCCAGCACGGCACCGAGCAGCAGGTCAGCCGGTGGGTCGAACCCGCGCTGCGCCAGGACGTCATCTGGTGCCAGCTGTTCAGCGAACCGGCCGCCGGATCGGACGCCGCCGGGATCAAGACCCGCGCGACGCGCGTCGACGGCGGATGGCTCGTCAACGGCCAGAAGGTCTGGACGAGCGGCGCGCACAAGGCGGGCAAGGGCTTCGCGACCGTGCGGACCGATCCCGAGGTGCCCAAGCACCAGGGCATCACGATGATGGTCATCGACATGCGGGCCGACGGCGTGGACGTGCGGCCGATCAGGATGCCCTCCGGTGCCTCGGAGTTCAACGAGGTCTTCTTCCAGGACGTCTTCGTCCCCGACGAGGACGTCGTCGGCCCGATCAACGGCGGGTGGACCGTCGCGCGGGCCACGCTCGGCAACGAGAGCGTCAGCATCGGCGGCGGTCAGGGCACCATGTCCACCCCGGCCTCGGCGATGGTCCCGCACCTGGAGGAGCACCCCGACCGGCTCACCGGCGGCGCCGTCCGCATCGGCCGGTACGCCGCCGAGCACCACGCGATGGAGATGCTCAACGTGCGCTCGGCGCACCGCGCCGTCGCCGGAGGCGAACCGGGACCCGAGGGAGCCATTACCAAGCTCGTGCTCTCCGAACTGGGTCACGAGGCCGCGGCCATCATGAACGCCCTCAGCGGGCCCGAGGCGGTCTACCTGGACGGGCCCGGCGCGTTCAGCGGTGCGCTGGCCCTGCTGCACCGCGGGCTGTCCATCGCGGGCGGCACCAGCGAGATCAAGCGCAACCAGATCGGTGAGCGCATCCTCGGACTGCCCCGCGATCCGCTGATCAAGTGACCCACCCGCAGCCCCGGCGGAAACCCGGACGGGCGCAGGGGTTTCGAAGAACCCGGCCGCATCGGCCCAGCAGTCAGGCGTCGACGTGGGGACGCTCCAGCACGAGAGAGGATTCGCATGGCCAAGCAACGAGCGCAGGTCCAGATGACGCCCGAGGAGATCTCGGCGTTCATGGCCACCCGCCGCACCGCGACGCTGGCGACGCTGGGGGCCGACGGGCACCCGCACGCCGTGGCGATGTGGTTCGCGCTCATCGACGGCGTGATCTGGTTCGAGACCAAGGCCAAGGCTCAGAAGGCGGTCAACATCGGCCGCGACCCGCGCGTCACCGTCCTGATCGAGGACGGCCTCACCTACGACGTGCTGCGCGGCGTCTCCTTGGAGGGGCGCGCGGAGATCGTCGACGACCCCGACGCGCTGTGGGCCGTGGGCGTCAGCATGTGGGAGCGCTACCACGGGCCCTACAGCGAGGAGGTGAAGCCGTTCGTGGAGCACATGCTGCACAAGCGCGTCGCCGTCCGCATCGACGTCCACCGCACCCGCTCCTGGGACCACCGCAAGCTCGGCCTCGACCCCATGCCGCTCGGCGGAACCACCGCAGCGCACTACCCGGAATCGGCCGACCGGTAGGGGAATCCCCCGCCGCTGGGCCGGATCAGGGGTGGGGGTAGCGGGTCCGGCAGAAGATCTCGAGGCGTTCCGCCAGGGCGCTCAGCGACGCGGCCGCGTGGTGGCCGGGGTCCCACGCCGCGTGGAGGGTGATGCTGAGGTGATCGCCTCCGGGTTGGGTGATGCGCAGGCCGTGCAGGTCGAAGCGCGGGTCGTCCGAGACGACCGCGATGCCGCGGCCCGCGGCCGCGAGCGCTTGGGCGACCTGCGCGTTGCCGCACTCGACGGGGTCGGCCAGCGCCTGCCCGCCCTCGGCCAGGGCCTGGTCGAGCAGTTGGCGCGGCCGGAATGTCGGGTCCAGCACGACCAGCGGTTGCCCGGCGAGCTCGTCGAGGTCGACGGTCTCGTGGCCGGCCCACGGGTGGTCGCGCGGCACGTAGGCCCACAGCGGCAGGACCGCCAGCGTCCGCGTGCTCCAGAGCGCCGGTGGTTGCTGGGAGACGATCGCGAGATCCGCTCCACGCCGCAAGCGGTCGAGGGCTTCCGGCCCGCTCGACTCCTGCACGGTCGGCAGCGGGTCCTGCGGCCCGAAGGTGGCCAGGAACGGGGCGACGACGTCGGTCAGCGTGGTGGGGCTGGCCGCGATCGTCAGGTGCACCAGCCGTCCCGCCGCCAGCGACTCGGCGGCCGCGGTGGCGGCATCGGCGCGGTGCAGCACGTCGCGCACGACGGGCAGGAATCCGCGACCGGCCGCGCTGAGCTCCAGCCTGCCCTCCCGGCGGTCGAACAACGTCACCCGCAGCTCGCGTTCGAGCAGGCGGATCTGCCGGGACAACGCCGGCTGGGTCACGTGCACCCGCTTGACGGCCTCGCTCACGGTGCCCGCTTCGGCGACGGCCACGAAATACCTCATGCTGCGCAGCTCCACACCTGCGAGTATGCCTGCACGTACTAGGTGGCGTGCGAAACAGGCATTCGACGGCATGCCCTCGCGTGCCGAGGATGGGGTCCATGACCGCCATTCCCGACACGGGTCCTCACCAGAACCGCCACCTCGTGACCGAGATCCCCGGCCCCCGTTCGCGCGCGCTCATGGCGCGCAAGGAAGCCGCCATCGCCCGAGGCGTCGGCACCACGATGCCGGTGTTCGCCGCGCGCGCCGCCGGTGGTGTCGTCGAGGACGTCGACGGCAACGTGCTCATCGACCTGGGCTCCGGCATCGCCGTCACGACCGTCGGGGCGAGCGCGCCCCGCGTGATCGACGCCGTCGAGCAGCAGGTGCGGGAGTTCACCCACACCTGCTTCATGGTGACCCCCTACGAGGGCTACGTCGCCGTGGCCGAACGGCTCAACCGGCTGGCTCCCGGGACGCACGAGAAGCGCTCGGTGCTGTTCAACTCGGGTGCTGAGGCCGTCGAGAACGCCGTGAAGATCGCCCGCGCCGCCACCGGGAGGTCGGCGGTCGTGGCCTTCGACCACGCCTACCACGGCCGCACGAACCTGACGATGGCGCTCACGGCCAAGGCGATGCCCTACAAGCACGGCTTCGGCCCGTTCGCCCCCGAGGTCTACCGCGCGCCGCTGTCCTACCCGTTCCGCGACGGCCCGGACGTCGACGGCGAGGAGGCCGCGCGCCGCGCCATCGACGTCATCGACAAGCAGGTCGGTTCGGACAACCTCGCGGCGCTGATCATCGAGCCGATCCAGGGGGAGGGCGGGTTCATCGTGCCCGCCCCCGGTTTCCTGCCCGCGCTGCAGCAGTGGTGCCGCAGCCGCGGCGTGGTGCTCATCGCCGACGAGGTGCAGACCGGGTTCGCGCGCACCGGTGCGATGTTCGCCAGCGAGCACGAGGGCGTGGTCCCGGACGTGCTGGTCAGCGCCAAGGGCATCGCCGACGGTCTGCCGCTGGCGGCGGTCACCGGGCGCGCCGAGATCATGGACGCCGCGCACGCGGGCGGACTCGGCGGAACCTACGGCGGCAACCCGCTGGCCTGCGCGGCGGCGCTGGCCACGATCGACACGATCACCGAGGACGGGCTGATCCAGCGCGCCCGCGACATCGAAGCGCTCGCCCTGCCCCGGCTCTCCCGCATGCGCGACGCCGACCCGCGCATCGGCGACGTGCGGGGCCGGGGCGCGATGCTGGCCGTGGAGCTCGTCGATCCGACGACGGCGGCACCCGACCCCGAGCTCGCCCGCGCGGTCGCGTCCGCCGCGCACGCCCAGGGCGTGATCGTCCTGGTGTGCGGAACCCACGGCAACGTCCTGCGCTTCCTGCCGCCGCTGACCATCAGCGACGAACTGCTCCACGAGGCGTTCGACGTGCTCTCCGCCGCGTTCGCCGACCTCCGATCCTGAAAGGACGATCACGTGCTCTCCCCCGACACCCTCGACACCGACCGCGCGCTCCACATCGCGGGGCGGTGGCAGGCCGGTCGCGCGGGCCGGTTCGACGTCGTCGACCCCGCCACCACCGACGTCCTGGCCACCGTCGCCAACGGCTCGGCCGACGATGCCACCGCCGCCGTCGACGCCGCCTCCGCCGCTGCCGCGTCCTGGGCGGCGACGCCACCCCGGGAGCGCTCCGACGTGCTGCGACGCACCTACGAGCTCATGCACCGCGACCACGAGGCGCTCGCCCGGCTGATCACCGCGGAGAACGGCAAGTCCGTGGCCGACGCGCGCGCCGAGGTCACCTACGCCGCCGAGTTCTTCCGCTGGTTCGCCGAGGAAGCCGTGCGCGCGGAGGGCCGCTACTCGACCGCGCCCGCCGGAGGCGCCCGCACCCTGGTGACCTACCGGCCGGTGGGCGTGGCCGCGCTGGTCACGCCGTGGAACTTCCCCGCCGCCATGGCGACCCGCAAGATCGGGCCCGCGCTGGCCGCCGGGTGCACCGTGGTGCTCAAGCCCGCTGCGGAGACGCCGCTGACCGCGCTGGCGATCACCCGGCTGCTCGCCGAGGCCGGTGTCCCGGACGGGGTCGTCAACCTCGTCCCGACCGATGACGCCGCCGCGGTCGTCGGCACGTGGCTGGCGGACTCGCGGGTCCGCAAGCTGTCCTTCACCGGCTCGACCCGGGTCGGCCGACTGCTGCTGCACCAGGCCGCGGACCGGGTCGTCAACACCTCGATGGAGCTCGGCGGGAACGCACCGTTCGTCGTCACCGCCGACGCCGACCTCGACGCGGCCGTGGAGGCCGCGATGGTCGCGAAGTTCCGGGGCGGCGGGCAGGCCTGCGTGTCCGCCAACCGGTTCTACGTGCACGCCGACGTCGTCGAGGAGTTCACCGCGCGACTTGGCAAAGAGGTCGAAGCCCTGCGCGTCGGCCCCGCCGACGACCCGGGCAACCAGATCGGCCCGCTGATCAGCTCGAAGGCCGTCGCCGACATCACCGCGCTGGTCGACGACGCGCTCGCGCGCGGTGCCCGCGTCGCCGCTCGCTCCGACGTCCCGGACGGCCCGGGGTTCTTCCTGGCCCCGACCGTGCTCACCGACGTGCCCGCCGACGCGCGCGTCGTGCGCGAGGAGATCTTCGGTCCCGTGGCGCCCGTCGTCACCTGGCACGACGAGGACGAGCTGCTGCGGTCCGTCAACGACACCGAAATGGGTTTGGCCGCCTACGTCTTCGCCGGTGAGCTCCAGCGTGCCGTGGACCTGGCCGAGCACATCGACGCCGGGATGGTCGGCATCAACCGGGGCGTCGTCTCCGACCCCTCCGCCCCGTTCGGCGGCACCAAGCAGAGCGGGCTCGGCCGGGAGGGGAGCCACGAAGGCCTCCACGAGTTCACCGAGACCCAGTACCTCAGCCTCGCCTGGTAGAGCCCGCTGAGCCCTGGCCGGATCTCCGCGGAGGTCCGGCCAGGGCCGGTTCCGGTGAGGTGGGGCCGGTTCGAGGTATAACCGGCGGGTCGGCGCTCGTCTTGGGAGCCCGGTCGGTCGGAGTTGCGGAGGTTGCCGGTTGCGAGTCGACGATCTGCTGCGCACCCCCGAACTCGCGCTGGAGGTGCGGGTGCGCGGTCAGGTGGACCGGCCCATCCGCTGGGTCCACACGATCGAGGTGCGCGCCCCGGGGAGGTTCCTGCGCGGCGGCGAGGTCGTGCTCACCGCCGGCGTGTGGCGTTCGGCCGGGATCACCGCCGAGGCGTTCGTCGACGACCTCGTCGAGGCCGACGTCGCCGCTGTCGGGTTCGGGATCGTGCCGCCGGAGACCGCGGTGCCCGAGGACTTCATCGACGCCGCCCGGGAACGCGGTCTGACCTGCTTCGTCGTCCCGGTCGACGTCGCCTTCCTGCAGATCGTCGAAGCGTTCGTCAACACCAAGCGGGCGGAGTGGGAGCGCCCGCTGCGGCGCCACCTCGGCCAGCACGACGCGATCGTCGCCGCGCTGCGCGTCCAGCGCGGCGTCGAGACGGTGCTGCGCACCCTGGCCGGTCAGCTCGGGCAACCGGTGGCGGTGCGCGGAGGTGGCGGGCTGATCGAGGGCGAGGAGCCCCACCCCAGCCATCCGCTGCCCCTCGTCGGAGAGGGACTGGCCGACGCGGAGCTCCTGCTGCCCCGACCGATGGACGAGCTGGACGTCGAGCAGCACGCGGCCGTGGTGCAGGCGATGCCGTTCATCGCCATGGAGATCGAACGCGTGCGGGCGGTGCGCGCCACCGAGGTCCGGTACTGCTGGGAGCTGTTCGAGTGGGTCCACAGCGCCACCGTCGACACCGCTGCCGTGCGCACCCGGCTGCACTCGCTGGGGCTGCCGCCGGACGGGCCGCTCGCGGCGGTCGTGCTGCGCAGCCGGGATCCGGCCGCGCACTCGGTGCGGTTGGGCGAGCTGCTGGCCACCGACGGCATCGCGGTGCAGCGGGGCCGCGAGGTGGCCGCCTTCGCGCACGTGCGCGGTACCGAGACCGAGCTCGCCCGCCGCGTCCACGACGCGTTCGCCGAGTCCGGCGAGGTGGTGCACGTCGGTGTCGGCAAGCCGGGCGGAGCCGGTGAGCTGCGGGTGAGCCTGCTGCAGGCCGCCCACGCCGCCGAGGCGACCTCCTCGCGCGCCGACGGCGGCTGGATGACGCACGACCAGCTGAGCAGTCCGGCGCTGCTGCTGTCGGTGCAGGACCCGGAACTGCTGACGGCCACGGCGAGGGCACTGCTCGGCCCGGTGCTCGACCACGACGAGAGCCGCGGCGGAGACCTGCTGCCCTCGCTGGCGGTGTTCCTCGACGCCGGGGGCCGCTGGCAGGAGGCCGCGCAGCGCCTGCACGTGCACATCAACACGCTCCGGCACCGGATGAGCCGGGTCGAGGAGCTGACCGGTCGCAGCTTGTCGCGCACCTCGGACCGCGTGGACCTCTACCTGGCCCTGCGCGGCCTGCACCAGGGCTGACCCGCGAATCGCACACCGGCGTTGTGCGATCGTCCAACGACACCTCTCGACTTCGGAGGATCGGTCACTATCCGATCCCGGGTGAGGTCGACCACTCTGTGCGGGAGCCACGGCCAACGACGGCCGAGGGGAGCCCTCACAGGAGGTCATGCGCTGATGCATCCGGAGACGCGGCGCGACTCGGGTATCGAGAAGCACGGGGTCGACACCATCCCGGAATCCGACCGCACCGGCCGACCGCGCGACGTCGCGGGAATCCTGCTCGGTTCCAACATGTGTCTCGGCGTGGTCATCTTCGGCTGGTTGCCCGCGTCGTTCGGGCTGGAGTTCTGGCCGGCGATCGCCTCGATGGTCGCCGGAACGCTGCTGGGGACCGTGCTGGTCGCACCGCTGGCCCTGGTGTCGTTCCGCACCGCCACCAACCTCTCGACGAGCAGCGGCGGCACGTTCGGCGTCCGGGGCCGGCTCATCGGCTCGATGATCGGGCTGCTGCTGTCGCTGGGTTACGCGGCCCTGACGGTGTGGACGGGCGGAGCGGCGATCGTCGGCCCGCTGCACCGGCTGTTCGGCTTTCCCGACGGGGGCGCCAGCTTCTCCGCCGCCTACGCGGTGCTGGCGGTGCTGTCGGTGCTCATCGCGATCTTCGGGTACCGGCTGCTCACGCGGATGAGCAAGTGGGTGGCGGCCGGGACGCTGGCGCTCATGGCGCTGGGCATCGTCGCCTACGCCGGGAAGTTCAGCACGGCACCGGTCACCGACGCCGGGTACGCGATGGGCGATTTCTGGACCACGTGGGCGCTTTCGGCGGTCGCGGCGGGGCTCAGCGGTCCGATGGCCTTCATCACGCTGCTCGGCGACTACAGCCGCTACGTCTCGCCCAGGCGCTACTCGGGCCCGTCGGTGTTCGTCGCCTCGGCGGTGGGCATGGTCCTGGGTCTGCTCGTGCCGCAGCTGTTCGGCACGTTCACCGCGTTCGCCTCCGGCGCCGCCGACGACTACGTCGGGCCGCTGGTGGCGGCAGCACCGGTGTGGTTCCTGATCCCGCTGCTGCTCAACGGCGTGTTCGGCACGATCGGCAACGCCGGTGCGCTGATCTACAGCATGGGCTTGGACCTCGACGCGATCCTGCCGCCGCTGTCCCGGGTCCAGGCCACGATCCTGACCTCGGTGGCCTCGACGGCCCTGGTGTTCCTCGGCTACTTCGTGTGGGACGCCGAGGACGCGGTCACCGCCTTCGTGCTGCTGCTGACCGCCATCGGCGCCCCGTGGGCGGTGATCACGCTGATCGGCTTCCACCGCTGCCGAGGCCGCTACGACCCGGACGCGCTGCAGGTCTACAACCGGCGTTCCCGGGGCGGGCTCTACTGGTTCACGGGTGGCTGGAACCTGCGAGCCGTGGCGGCGTGGGCGATCGGCTCGACGATCGGCCTGCTGTCGGTCGACACCGCCCTGTTCCGCGGGCCGCTGACCGAGTGGACGTTCGGCCTCGACCTGAGCTTCGCGCTGGCTGCGGTGACCACCGCCGCGGCCTACCTGCTGCTGACGATCGGTTCCCCGCAACCGGTTCCGGACGCGGCGACGCCAGAAGTCCCGGCCCAGGCCGCATCCGCCTAAGGCACCTGAAAGATGAGGAAGCAAGCGATGGACCACTACGACGTCATCGTCGTCGGCGCCGGGTTCTCCGGGCTCACCGCCGCCCGCGATCTGCGGGAAGCCGGGAAGAGCGTGCTGATCCTGGAGGCCAGGGACCGCATCGGCGGATCGACCTGGTACCGGCCGGACGCGCTCGGCGGGTTCGGCCTGGAGATGGGCGGCACGTGGATCGTCCCGCAGCAGACCCACGTGTGGGGCGAGGTGCAGCGCTACGGCGTCCCGGTCGTCGACAGCGAACTTCCCGGCCGCATGACCTGGTCGGACCACGGCCGGGTGCTCGACTCGCTGCTGCCCGTACCGCCCGAGCAGTACGGCGCGCTGGAGCACGCGCTGCGCGCTCTCGTCGAAGCCGGCTCCCGGCTCGACCCGCAACAACCGCTGTCCGAGCAGGGTCTCGCCGATCTGGACGTGCCGATCCGGCAGTGGGCCGACGACGCCGGCCTGACCGGCAACGCCCGGGAACTGCTCATCTCGTGGTTCTGCGGTTGCGCCAACGCCAGCGAGGAAACCGGGTCGGCGCTGGACATCCTGCGGTGGCTGTCCTCGATGGACAACTCGCTGTGGGGCATGGTGCGGGCCAGCGTGCTCGGCCACACCTTCGCCGAGGGAACGGTGTCGCTGGCCGAGGCGATCCGCGCCGACGGCGCCGCCGAGCTGCGGCTGTCCAGCCCGGTCCGCAAGATCAGCGCCGACGCCGACGGCGTGACCGTCGAGCACGACGGCGGCTCCGCGAGGGCCGACCGGGTGCTGATGACCACTCCGGTCGGCGTCTGGCGCGACATCGAGTTCGCCCCACCGCTCACCCCCGCGAAGCAGGCGATCAGCGAGGAGAACCACGCCGGGCAGGGCCAGAAGGTGTGGGCGCTGGCCCGCGGCGTCGATCCCGAGATCAGCGGCTTCGGCTGGGGAACCAGCTTCGACTACGTCGGCGCGATGGGCACCACCGAGGACGGTGTGGTGCTGGTCTGCTTCGCCCCGGAGCACGACCGGGTCGACGCCGACGATCTCGGCGACGTGCAGCGCGCGGTGCGCGAGTTCGCGCCGGAGGCCGAGGTGATCGCATCGGAATCGCACGACTGGGTCAACGACGAGTTCAACAGGGGGACCTGGGCGACGTTCCGGGCCGGTCAGTTCGCGCGGTACGAGATCGCCGTCGGCGAGCCGGAAGGCAGGGTGCACTTCGGCGGTTCGCACACCGCGCGCCGGTGGCGGGCGTTCATCGACGGTGCGATCGAGTCCGGAAAGCGCGCCGCCGCGGAGATCGTGGCCGCTCAGTCCGAAGGAGGCCGGAAGTGACCGAACCCATCGGCCCGGTGGACGCCACCCGCGTCCCCCGATACGGCGGAGACACCACGTTCGCCCGACTCCCCCGGCTCAGCGAGGTCGGTGACGCCGACGCGCTGGTGTGGGGCGTGCCGTTCGACACCGGCGTCAGCTACCGGCCGGGCGCCCGGTTCGGCCCGAACCACGTCCGGCAGAGCTCCCGGCTGCTGCGGCCCTACAACCCGGCGCTGGACGCCGAGCCGTTCGCGGTGCGCCAGGTCGCCGACGCCGGTGACGTGGGGATCAACCCGTTCGACATCGACGAGGCGATCAACACCATCGAGACCGCCGCCCGGGACCTGTCGGGCACGCGGCGAACCCTGCTCACCGTGGGCGGTGACCACACCATCGCCCTGCCGCTGCTGCGCGTGCAGCACGAGCGGCACGGTCCCGTCGCGGTGCTGCACTTCGACGCGCACCTGGACACCTGGGACACCTACTTCGGCGCTCCGCACACGCACGGCACGCCGTTCCGCAGGGCCTCCGACGAGGGGCTCATCGACTTCGACCACTCGATGCACGTGGGCATCCGGGGGCCGCTGTACTCGCGGCTGGACCTCGACGAGAGCGAGCGGATGGGCTTCGCAGCGGTGCACTGCCGCGACTTCGCCAGGACTCCGCTGGACACGATCATCGACCGGATCCGAGCCCGGCTGGGCACGCGCCCGGTGTACGTGTCGATCGACATCGACGTGCTCGACCCCGGTTTCGCGCCGGGCACCGGCACTCCCGAGGCGGGCGGGTTGTCCAGCCGCGAACTGCTGGAGATCGTGCGCGGTCTCGACGGCCTCAACCTCGTCGGCGCCGACCTCGTCGAGGTGGCGCCCGCCTACGACCACGCCGAGATCACCGGGATCGCTGCTGCTCACCTCGCCTACGAGCTGCTCAGCGTGCTGCCCGACGGAGGTGCCTGATGCGCGCGGTTCACAACGTCATCGACGGCAAGCCGGTCCCGGCCGAAGGCGGGCGGACCACCGACCTGATCGCCCCGGCGACCGGCGAAGTCTTCGGCACGGCCCCGCTGTCCTCGGAATCCGATGTCGACGCCGCCTACCGGTCCGCGTCGCGGGCGTTCCAGGACTGGAAGCTCACCACTCCGGCCGAGCGGCAGCGGCTGCTGCTGCGGTTGGCCGACGAGCTGGAGCGGCGGTCCGAGGAGTTCGTCGCCGCCGAGACCGAGACCACTGGAAAGCCCGTGGAGACCACCCGGACCGAGGAGGTCGCGGCCTCGGTCGACCAGATCCGCTTCTTCGCCGGCGCGGCACGCGTCCTGGACGGAGCAGCGGCGGCGGAGTACTCGCCCGGGCGCACCTCGTACGTGCGGCGCGAACCGGTCGGCGTCGTCGGCCAGGTCGCGCCGTGGAACTACCCGCTGATGATGGCCGTGTGGAAGGCGGCTCCCGCCCTGGCGGCGGGAAACGCCGTGGTGCTCAAGCCCGCCGACACGACACCGGTCACCGCCGCGCTGCTCGGCGAGCTGGCCGCCGAGATCCTGCCTCCGGGCGTGCTCAACGTGGTCTGCGGCGACCGCGACACCGGCCGCGCGGTGGTGGCCCACCCGGTGTCGGCGATGGTGTCGATCACCGGCTCGACGCGAGCGGGACAGCAGGTGGCACGCGCCGCCGCGCAGGACGTCAAGCGGGTGCACCTGGAGCTCGGCGGCAAGGCTCCCGCGCTGGTCTTCGCCGATGCCGACCTCGCAGCCGCGGCCGAGGGCATCGCCGATGCCGCGTTCTTCAACGCGGGCCAGGACTGCACCGCCGCGACCCGCGTGCTCGTCGAGGAATCGGTGGCCGCGGAGTTCACCACCGAGCTCGTCGAGCGGGCGGCCGCGCGGCGCTGCGGACCTCCGTCCGATGTGGACGCGATGTTCGGCCCGCTGAACAACGCCGCGCAGCTGGACCGGGTGCGGGCCATCGTGGACGGGCTGCCCGACCACGCCCGGGTGCTCACCGGAGGCCACCGCGTCGGCGACACCGGGTTCTTCTTCGCGCCCACCGTGATCGGCGGCGTGCGCCAGCACGACGAGGTCGTGCAGGAGGAGATCTTCGGGCCGGTGCTGACCGTGCAGACCTTCCGCGACGAGCGGGAGGCGCTGAACCTGGCCAACGACGTCGACTACGCGCTGGCCTCCAGCGTGTGGACGACCGATCACGGCCGAGCCCAGCGCCTCACGGCCGGCCTGGACTTCGGGTGCGTGTGGGTCAACACGCACATGGTCCTGGTCGCCGAGATGCCGCACGGGGGTTTCAAGCACTCCGGCTACGGCAAGGACCTCTCGAAGTACGGCCTCGACGACTACACCCGGATCAAGCACGTCATGCACGAGTTCGCCTGAGGCGCTACTCCGCTCGGGTCGGGCCGGGGTCGAGGAGTTGGGCGAGGTGCAGGCCGGGCCTGCTCGGGGCGAGCTGGGCGACCTGCCGAGCGCACGAGAAGCCGTCGGTGAGCACTGCGACGTCGCTGCCCGTGTCCCGGAGCGCCGGTGCGAGGGCGTTCTCGGCGACGCGCATGCTCACGTCGTAGTGCTCGGCTTCGAAGCCGAAGTTGCCCGCGACGCCGCAACATCCGGTCGCGTCGACGACCTCGCCGACCCCGGCCGCCTCGAGAGCTCTCCGCTGCGCCGCGGCTCCGAACACGGAGTGCTCGTGGCAGTGCGTCTGGAGCACGGCCCGCTGCGGCGCGGGCCGTGCCGGGGACGGCACCCAGCCTCCCGACACCCGGTCGGCGACGTGCGCGGCGAAGCTGCGCACGCGCGAGGCGACGCGCCTCGCCTGCTCGGTGTGGACGAGTTCCGGCAGGTCCTTGCGCAGCGCGGCGGCGCAGCTCGGTTCGACGACGACGATCGGCCGGTCCGTGCCGTCGTCGAGCGCGGCGGCCGTCTTGGCCAGCAGCCGCTTGGCGGCGTCGAGCTGGCCGGTGGAGATCCAGGTCAGGCCGCAGCAGGCGTCCGCCGAGCACGCGACGGTCTCACCGGCGTCGCCGAGGACGCGGGCGGCGGCACCGGCGACCTCGGGCCGGAACCCCCGGGTGAAGGTGTCGACGAACAGCACCGCCGAACCCCGTGCTCCCGCGTCGGTGATCTCGCGGCGCCACTCCCCCGCGCGGGCGAACCGGGGCAGGGCGCGCTGGGTGGTGAGCCCGCCCGCTGCCGCCGCGGCCTTGGCCAGCGGTGTCGCCAGGACGGCGTTGACCAGACCGGAGACGCGGCCGGTCAGCTTCAGCCAGCGCGGGAGCCAGCCCAGCGAGTAGTGGGACCGCGGCCTGCGGCGGCCCCGGTAGTAGTGGTCGAAGAACTCCGACTTGTAGGTGGCCATGTCCACGCCCGCCGGGCAGTCGGTCGCGCACGCCTTGCACGACAGGCACAGGTCCAGCACCTCTCGGGCCTCCTCCGACCGCCAGCCCTCCTCCACCGTGCGGGCGCCCCGGACGACCTCCTGCAGCACGCGGCCGCGGCCGCGCGTCGAGTCCTTCTCGTCCCGCGTGGCGCGGAAGCTCGGGCACATCACGCCCCCGGTATCAGCGCGGCACCGGCCCACGCCGATGCACCCCTGCACGGCGTGGACCCACGGGTCCCGCCCCGCCGACGCCGGGCTCAACTCGAAGCTGGTGCGCCACTCGCGGTCCGGCACACCGGCGAGCGCCAGGTGGCCGTCCATCGGGTCGGGATCGGTCACCGAGCCGGGGTTGAGGATGCCCGCGGAATCCCACAGCTTCCGGCACTCGGCGAAGGCGGCCATCACCTCCGGTGAGTACATGATGGACAGCAGCTCGGACCGGGCGCGGCCGTCACCGTGCTCGCCGGAGAGCGAACCACCGTGCCGAACGACGAGTTCCGCCGCCTGCCGGGTGAACTCGCGGAAGACCCGGCGCCCCTCGTCGGTGCGCAGGTCGTAGGTGATGCGGATGTGCATGCAGCCGGCGCCGAAGTGGCCGTACATCACCCCGGTGAGCTCGTGCTCGGCCAGGAGTTCGCGGAGGTCGGCGAGGTAGTCGGCGAGCCTTTCCGGGGCGACGGCGGCGTCCTCCCAACCGGGCCAGGACTCACCGCCCGACGCCAGCCGGGACGACAGGCCCGCGCCGTCCTCGCGGACCCGCCACAGCGACGCGCGCTCGGCGGGGTCGGCGGCCTTGCGGCCCTGCACGAGCCGGCCGTTCTCACCGAGCCGGTCGAGCAGCCGGTCCGCCTGGGCTCGCACAGATTCGGGGTCGTCGCCGTCGAGGTCCACGAACAGCCACGCCTGCCCCTCGGGCAGCCCCAGCACGGAGTCGGGGCCTCGGCGGTGCCGCATCGTGGCGACGATGGCCTCATCGGTGCCCTCGACCGCGGCCGGGGAGAACTCCAGGATCGTCGGGACGTCGCGGGCGGCGTCGACCACGTCCTGGTAACCGAGGCAGACCAGCAGCGCACTGGCCGGTTTCGGCACCAGCTTCATGCGCGCGCCCACCACCACGGCCCACGTCCCCTCGGAGCCGACGACCGCGCGGGCGACGTTGAACTTCTCCGGCAGCAGTTTCTCCAGGTGGTATCCGGAGACCTGCCGGGGAATGCGGCCGAGTTCGAGCCGGAACGCGCTCAGGTGCTCCTGCGCGAGCCCGGCCAGCGAGGCCACGAGGGCGTCCGCTCGCGCCGCGGCGGCGGAGTCAGCGGGATCGGTGGCGCGCAGACCCGCTTCGGTCGCCGTCAGCCGCGCGCCGTCGGAGGTCACGAGGTCGATCTCGGCGACGTGGTCGGACGTGCGGCCGTAGCGCACGGAGTGGTTGCCGCAGGCGTCGTTGCCGATCGCCCCGCCCACCGTGGCGCGGTTCTTCGACGAGGGGTCCGGCGCGAAGGTGCGGCGGCCACCGGTAGCGCGCTCGACCTCGCGCGTCAGCGTCGCGAGGACGACGCCGGGCTGCACGTCGACCGCTCCGGCGTCCTCGTCGATGGCGCCGACCTGGTCCATGTGCCGGGAGAAGTCGAGGACCAGCCCTGGACCGACGGCGTTGCCCGCCATCGAGGTCCCGCCACCTCGGGCGATGATCGGAGTCCGGGTGGCCCGGCACGCCGCGACGGCTGCCACCACGTCGTCGGTGGCGCGCGGGAACACGACCGCCAGCGGTTCGACGCGGTAGTTGGAGGCGTCGTAGGCGTACTCGGCACGTCGGCGGGGTGAGGCGTCCGCCGGCACACCGGCATCCGCGAGCGCCCGAAGCAGCGTCGACTCCGGATCGCTCCCGCTGCTGGCATCACCCCGGTGCGACGTCGCGGTGGGCACCGGCCGGCCGGCGGAATCGGTCATGCGTCGAGTCCCTTCGCGCGGACGAGAAGCGGTCGCGGGTGGCTCCCGTGCTGCACGGTACCGACTCCCCCGCACACCACCGGAGAAATCACCGCGGAGCGTGTCGACATCAGCCCTCCACAGTGGACGATACCGGCACCGCGCGAGCGCACGCCCAGGACTTTTGACCCTGGTGGGATCGCAACCGCGGGGTGCTCCCGGTGGCCGGGGACCAACCTCGGAGGATCTCGGCGCGCCCACCGATTTTTACGCCGATGGCTCCGCCCGCGCCTGACGCGCGGATCAGGCCTCGGCCACCGCGCGTCCCAACACCGTCACCGGGCGTGCGCGCACCGCATCCACCCCGATCTCCGGCGGTTTCGACGCGGTAGCCGGGGGCCGCCCCGCGCACCCGGGGGTTCGTCCCGGCGGGTAAACTTCCTTCCCGCTCCGGCGAGCTTGACCAGCGCGAACGTTGTCGCCGATGTTGCGAGCAACCGCAACACCCCCAAAACCGCAGCGCACGCGTCCGCCGGTGATCCCCCGCGCAGCGGCCCAACCCCGTCCCCACGCCGCCGACCCAGTCACGGAGACCTCTTCCGAAGCACGAGCGTCATGTCGGTCCCGGCGTCACGGTCTTCCCCGCGACGGCATCACGCGTGCCCACAACAGGTCGCCCCACCGTCGTTTCCCCAGCTCACGGAGTCACCGATTGTCTGAACCACCCACCGCGCCGTCCGATCAGCGGAGGCCCGGACCGGTCCTGTACGTCTCGCTCGCCCTGGCGCTGGCGATCGCCGTGTGGGGCGCCGCCGCCGGCGACTCGCTGTCGCGGGTCGGCTCCGCCGCGCTCGACGGCATCACGCGCGGCTTCGGCTGGGCGTACCTTCTGGTCTCGCTCGGGTTCCTCGCCTTCCTGGCCTTCCTCGCGTGCAGCAGGTACGGCAGCCTGCGCCTCGGCCGCGACGACGAGCGTCCCGCGTTCCGCCGCGTCACCTGGTACGCGATGATCCTCTCGGCCGTGATGGGGATCGGCCTGATCTCCTACGGCGTCACGGAGCCGATCTCCCACCTCGCGGAGCCACCGCACGGCCTGGCGCAGCCGATGACGCCGGGCTCGGCGGTCACCGCGATGCAGTTCTCGTTCTTCGACTGGGGCTTGCACGCCTGGGGCATCTTCGCGGTCGTCGGGCTCGCGATGTCCTGGTCGATGTTCCGCCGAGGTCGTCCCGGCCTGGTCAGCGCCCTGTTCCGGCCGCTGCTCGGCAAGCGCGTCGACGGAGTCGCGGGCGGCGCGATCGACGTGTTCGCGGTCCTGGCCACGCTGTTCGGCACCACCACCTCGCTCGGGCTGGGAGCCCTGCAGATCAACGGCGGGTTCACCGCCCTGTTCGGCATCCCCACCTCCCGGCCGGTGCAGTTCGCGATCATCGCCGCCATCACGTTGCTGTTCACCGCCTCGGCGCTGACCGGCGTCGCGCGCGGGATCCGGTTCCTGTCCGAGACCAGCATGGGCCTGGGGGCGCTGCTGTTCGTGTTCGTCCTGGTCGTCGGACCCACCATCTACCTGGTCGACCTCTACGTGCAGTCGATCGGCCGCTACGTCAGCGAGCTGGTGTCGACGAGCCTGATCACCCCGGCCAACGGCGACCTCGACTTCATGCAGTCGTGGACCTACTTCATGCTCGCCTGGTGGCTGTCCTGGGCGGCCTTCGTGGGCGTGTTCCTGGCCCGGATCTCGCGGGGTCGCACGATCCGCGAGTTCGTCGTGGGCGTGCTGCTGGTGCCCAGCGTCGTGTTCTCGCTCTGGTTCACCGCCTTCGGCGGCACCGCGATCCACAGCGACCTGATCGGCAGCACCAAGATCGCGGTGGCCGCGGCCGGGGACGAGAACTCGGCGTTCTTCGCCACCCTCCAGTCGCTGCCGCTGTCCACGGTCACCTCGCTCGTGACGATCGTGCTCGTCGTGCTGTTCTTCGTCTCCGGTGCCGACGCCAACACCTTCGTGCTCAGCATGCTGACCAGCCGGGGCACCGAGAACCCGCCCTCGTGGATCCTCGCCCTGTGGGGCGCGGTGACCGGTGCGGCCGCGATCGCGCTGCTGGCCGCGGGCGGCCTGGACTCGCTGCAGCAGATGGTGATCGTCAGCTCGGCACCGTTCCTGCTCATCCTCATCGGCGTCGCCGTCGGCTTCTGGAAGGACCTGACCACGGAGTTCGTTCCGCGCCAAGTCCCCGTGCCCGCCGAACCGGAACCGGCCGAGGAGCGAACTCCGCAAACGCTGCACTAGGTCGTGCCCAGGTGTGGCGCACCGCCTCAGGTTCTTCAGCGGCGTCGTGGCGAGCACGCCGCGACGCCGCTGAGGTTCTCCCCGCAACGCCTCAACAACACCCCCAGGTCCTTGCCGACTGATCGACGGCGACGCATGCTCGGGTGCGGTACAGCAGCAGCGAAGGAGACACCGCTATGACCGACAGCGTCCTGACGGAGTTCGCCGACGGGGTAGCCCTGATCACCATCAACCGCCCCGAGGCCCGCAACGCCGTCGATCGCTCGGTCGCGGACGGCATCGCCGCCGCCATCGACGAGTTCGAAGCCCGCTCGGACCTGACCATCGCCATCCTCACCGGGGCCGGTGGCACGTTCTCCGCGGGCATGGACCTCAAGGCCTTCACCCGCGGCGAACGACCCAGCATCCCCGGCCGGGGGTTCGGCGGCCTCACCGAGAAGCCACCGACGAAGCCGCTGATCGCGGCGGTCGAGGGCTGGGCGCTGGCCGGCGGCTGCGAGCTCGCCCTCAGCGCGGACCTCATCGTGGCGTCCCGCGACGCCAAGTTCGGGCTGCCCGAGGTCAAGCGCAGCCTGGTCGCCGCCGCGGGCGGGCTGCTGCGGCTGCCCAAGACGCTGCCCTACCAGCTGGCGATGCAGGTCGCGCTCACCGGTGACCCGCTCACCGCCGAGGTCGCCCACCAGCACGGCATGGTCAACGCCCTGACCGAACCGGGACAGGCCCTCGACGAGGCCCGCGCGCTGGCAGCCCGGATCGCCGAGAACGGACCGCTCGCGGTGCGCGCCACCAAGCAGGTCGTCGCCGGCGCCGTCGACTGGACCGACGCGGAAGCGTTCAGCCGCCAGTCCGAAATCGCGTCTCCGGTCTTCCGCTCCGCCGACGCCCAAGAGGGCGCCCGCGCCTTCGCCGAGAAGCGCCCCCCGGTCTGGCGCGGCGCCTGACCAGGCACACCCCCGAGGCCAGCTGATCAGCACGAGCGCCGATCAGCTGGCCTTCTCGTTCTCCGCTCCGCATGGCCATCCGCCGCGAGAACCCTTGCACCACGGGGAATCCGCGTTCAGCCATCGGGAACTGATCTCCTGCCACCGAGAGCTCCACCCCACTTTTGGGGGGCTGGTGCCCACCCTCTTCTGGGCTTCCGGGGTTCACGTCGATGGGTCATTTTCGGACCACGCGATGTTTCCGGGGGGAAGCAGCGACGAGCACTCTCATGGCGCCGAGGAGGATTCAGATGTTGCAGAAGATGAAGACGCGGAGGAGGAGGCAGCGTGCGGTCGCGGCGATGGCGTCCCTCGGTCTGGCTGCGGCGTTGATCGGTGTCGGGAGCGGGGTCGCACCCGCCGCCGGCGTCTGCGGGGAGGGACCGGCAGTCCCGGTGAGCCACGCCCCGCCACGGATCCCGCGGAGAACTTTTGGGAGTTCGAGGGCAAGATCTCGGATGTCGACGAAGCGGCCCGGACCATGACCGTGAACGGTGCGACGTTGCACATCCCTGACGAGCTCCTGGTCAAGACCCAGAACCTGGACCAGGAGACGGGCAACATCACGTTGACCGACCTCATGAACCCCGCGCTGCCCACGATCGAAAGCGCCGCGACCGGCATCGCGCACGGCACCGCCACGTACACCCCTGCTCCGAACGATCCGACGCAGTCCTGCGTGACCTTCGAGGCGGAATCGGTGTACGTCGAGTTCGCCGAGAACGTTCTGGTCGGATCTTTCATGGGCGTGGCACCCGACGAGCAGAGCATCACCGTCGCAGGAGCGAAGGTCGAGCTGAACAGCGACCCGCGCTGGCCGGCGAGGATCGTCGACGGCGCCGGCGACGAGAAGACCTTCGCCGATCTCAAGGGGCACGAGGGACTTCTCCTGGAAGCCGAGGGCTACTACAGCACCGAGCGCGGCGCGCTCCAGGCGACCATCGTCGAAACCGAGCAGATCTTGGGGGCTCCCGCGGAGGGCACCGATGTCGTGGCCATCACGCGAGCCCAGTGGAAGCCCAACGAGCTGCGGGTCAACGGAGCGGTCTCGCCCGCCGGAACCGGGAAGACGGTGAGCGTCTACCGAGGTGGCGTCGTCGGAACCACCTGCGACACCAGTGCGGCCCCGCTGGGCACCGCCACCGTCGCCGCCGATGGCTCCTGGACCGTCCGCAACCGCAACGTCCGCGCCTACCCGCCCGAGGTGTGCGCCCAGTCCAGCGATGGAGGCGTTCCGCTGATGCTCGATGCAGGTCTGCGGCAACCGCAACGAGGCCCGCACCTTCGCCAGCCGCAACCGCCCGTCTCAGGGGCGCAGGGCGTAGGTCACGTGAGTGACCCGGCTCGCGCCTCGGGCGGTCACCTGCTCCAGCTTCAGCGGTGGCACGCCTTCGAACACCCGCGTGCCCGCGCCGAGGGTGAGCGGCACGATGTGCAGCCGCAGCTCGTCGAGCAGGCCCGCGGCGAGGTACTGGTTGATGGTGGTTGCGCCGCCCTGGACCGCCACGTCGCGGTCGCCTGCGGCGGCGCGCGCCTGGGCGAGCGCCGACTCGATCCCGTCGGTGACGAAGTGGTAGGTGGTGCCGCCGTCCATCGGCTGCGGCTCGCGCGCGTGGTGGGTGAGGACGAAAACGGGCGCGTGGAACGGAGGATCGTCACCCCACCAGCCGCTCCACGGGCGGTCCCACTCGCCGCGCACCGGGCCGAACATGTTGCGACCCATGATGAACGCACCTGCGGCGGCCACCTGGTCGATCTCGGCGCGGTTCTCGTCGGCGCCGTCGAACATCCACGCGTGCAACTCGCTGCCCCAGCCGTCACCACCGTCCTCGCCGAACGGCCGCTGCTCGCTCTGGTTCGGCCCGGCGGAGTACCCGTCGGCCGAGACCGTGATGTCGCTGATCACCCTGCCCATGCGTCGCTCTCCACTCCGGACGGCACTCCCCCGAGTCTGCGCCACCCCGGACCGCACCGCACGGACGACGCGCACACCTTGACGCAACCGCCTGGTTGCCATACTGTCGCAACCAGTTGATTGCTACTCGCGGGAGGCGACCATGGGGTTCCCCGATCGGATCGAACGGACCGTGGACCTGGCCCACCCGCCGAGCGCGGTGTGGGCGGCGTTGACCACGGCCGAAGGGCTCAGCGGTTGGTTCGGCAACAGCGCCACGATCGACCTGCGCCCGGGCGGGGCCGCGCAGATGAGCTGGCCCGAAGGACCGGTTGCCGACATCCGCGTCGAACGGGTCGAGGAGCCCAGGGTTTTCGGCTTCACGTGGCGGGTCGACGGCGTGCCCGCTGACGACCCGCGGCGGACCTACGTCGAATTCACGCTCGAACCGACATCGCACGGCACCCGGCTGACCGTGGTCGAGACCGGCTTCGCGCAGTTGCCGGACGAATACCACCGGACTGGGTACGACTCGCACGTCGAAGGATGGCCGCGCGAGCTGGGCGAGTTGATCGACTACCTCGACGCGGCCTAGAACAATGCCCCAGGACCAGGAAGCCGTCGCCGAGCTGGTCTTCACCGCTCTGGCCGACCCGACCCGCCGCAAGATCCTCGCCGAACTGGCCGCGAACGGACCGGCCACCGCCACAGACCTGGCCGCCCGCCTGCCGATCACCCGGCAAGCGATCGCCAAGCACCTGGCGCTGCTGACCGAGGCCGGGCTGGCCGTCGCCGAGCCCGGTGAGCGAAGGCGGGTGCGCTACCGGCACCGCTCCGAACCGATGCGCGTGGCGCAGGGTTTCCTGGCCGCCCTCTCCCGCGACTGGGACGGTCAGCTCGACGCGCTCAAGCAGCACCTGGAACACGACAGCACGACCAGGAAGCCGAGGTGAGCACGATGGACGACTCAACGAACGCGGCCATGCCCGCGGTGGTCAGCCGCGCCGACTGGCAGGCCGAGCTGGACGCGCTGCGGGTTAGGGAGAAGGCCCACACCCGCGAGGGTGACGCGATCGCAGCAGCGCGGCGCCGACTGCCGATGGTGGAGGTGGACGGCACCATCCCGCTGATCGGTCCGAACGGTCCGGTCAGCCTCCTGGACGCCTTCGAGGGCCGCGCACAGCTGATCGCCTACTTCCACATGTGGCACGAGGATCAGCCAGCCGCCGGGCAGTGCGAAGGATGCACGTTCTACAACGGGCAGGCCGTTCGCGAGCACTCCCACCTGCACACCCGCGACGTCACCTACGCGACCTTCTGCTACGGGCCGTACGAGCAGAGCGTGCGCTACCGCGACTTCATGGGATGGGACGTGCCCTGGTACTCGGTGCGGGACAGCGCCGAAGCGCTGCTGCCCGGCCGCCAGGTCGGGATGTTCCACCTGGTGTGCTACCTGCGCGAGGGCGAGCGGGTCTTCGAGACCTACTGGACCACCGGCCGCGGCGCCGAAACCATGGACACCAACTACGCCCTGCTGGACCTCACCGTCTACGGGCGGCAGGAAACCTGGGAGGACTCACCCGCCGGCTGGCCGCAGCACTGGGAAGTCGATCGGGACACGCTGCGCGTGGGTGGGCGGCCCACCGCGCAGTGGGCCCGGCTGCGAGCGGGCCACTCCGACGAGCTCTGATCACCTCCTCAGGCGGGGTCGTCGTCCAGCTCTGCCAGCACGGCGTCGGTGTGCTCACCGACGTCGGGAATGCGGTCCATGCGGGGTGCGCGGCCGGCGAGGGTCACCGGCGGTTGCAGGGCTCGCAGGGGCCCCACGGGCGAATCGACCTCGTGCCAGCGGTTCCGGTCCGCGAGCTGCGGGTGATCGGCGAACTCCTCCACGGTGCGCATCCGGGCGTTGGCGATCTGCGCGCGGTCCAGGCGTGCGACGACCTCGTCCGCCGCGAGTTCGGCGAACGCGGTCTCGATCGCCGTGGTGAGCTCCCGCTCGTTGTCGACGCGATCGGGGTTGGTCGCGAACCTCGGGTCCTCGACGAGCTCGGGGAGCGCCAGCACCTCCTCGCACAGCTTCCGCCACTCGCGGTCGTTCTGGACCGCGAGGAACACCTGCGCTCCGCCTCCCGCGCGGAACGGGCCGTAGGGGGCGATCGCGGCGTGCCGCGCACCGGTGCGCGAAGGGGACTTGCCGCCGTAGACCGTGTAGTAGTAGGGAAAACCCATCCACTCCGCGAGGGCGTCCAGCAGCGAAACCTCGAAAGCGCTTCCCTCGCCGGTGCGTTCGCGCTCGTAGAGGGCGGTGAGCACGCCGGTGTAGGCGTACATCCCGCCCGCGATGTCGGCCACCGAGATGCCGGACTTCGCGGGTTCGTCGCGGCCGCCGGTGATGGAGACCAGCCCGGCTTCGCACTGGACGAGCAGGTCGTAGGCCTTCTTGTCGCGGTACGGGCCGTCGCTGCCGTAGCCGGACAGGTCGCCGACGATCAGCCTCGGGTGGCGGGAGCGCAGCTCCTCGGCGCCGAAGCCCAGCCTCGCCGCCGCGCCGGGTGCGAGGTTCTGCAGGAACACGTCGGCCCTGGCGAGCAGCTTGTCCATCGTCCGCCGCCCCTCGTCGGACTTGAGGTCCAGGACGACGCTCTCCTTGTTGCGGTTGAGCCACACGAAGTGGCTGGCCATCCCGTTGACCGTGGTGTCGTAGTCGCGGGCGAAATCGCCTCCGGCCCGTTCGACCTTGATCACCCGCGCGCCGAGGTCGGCCAGCTGGCGGGTCGCGAACGGTGCGGCCACGGCCTGTTCCAGGGCGACCACGACGATGCCCTCCAGCGGCAGCATGGGCTTTCCTCCCGATGTCGAACGACGCAGCTAAGAGCTGTCCAGTAATTGCTTTGCGTGGCGGTGCGGGTGGCGGAACCTGACCGCCTCCGTGGTCTCCGTGCGCCGCTCCTTGAGTATGTCAATACGCGGCGTCCCGGCGTACTCGCCACGAAGGCGCTGAAGAACCCGCGGCGGTGCGGGTTTCTCGGGTGGTGGAAGAGGATGCGGCTCCGCCGCACTCCCGAACACCTCCTAGTGGGTGCTGCGGCGGAGTTTCACGCGATACGAGTACTGCTCGGGCAAGAAGTGGTTGATGGCCAGCTCGACCGGCTGCTGATCGGTGGTGAGGTAGATCCGGTCCACGCGCAGCAGCGGATCACCGACGGTGCACCCGAGCGCGTCCGCGAGCGTCTGATCCGCGGAGGCGGCCGTGATGCTCTGCTCGGCCTCGGCGATCGGCGTCGGCAACCGCGTGTCGAGCAGGCCGATGATCGTGGCGTCGCTGACGGCCCCGGCCTCCCCCAGCTCCGGCACGTCGCCGAGCGCGGCAGCTGCCGCCGGGTGCAGGTGCACCGTCGTGTGGCAGAAGGAGTCGCCCTCGTGGGTTCGGCGGAAGACCACGGTGTGCACGACGTCGCTGTCCAAGCGCAGCCGGCTGGCCGCGTCGATGTCGACCTTGCGCCGCAGCGGCCGGAGCACTTCGAGCTGGGTGTCCAGCGACAGCCCCATGAGGTCCTCGATGGAACCGAACTGGCGCAGGTACTGACCGTCGCGGGGCGCGGCGAACGTCCCCCGGCCGGGCACGCGGTAGACCATGCCCTCGGCCACGAGGTCGTGGAAGGCGCGGCGCACCGTCTGGCGGCTGACCTCGTACTCGTCGGCCAGCTCCGCCTCGGTGGGCAGCCGCGTGCCGTCGACGTAGCGGCGCTGCAGGATCGCCTGCCGCAGTTCGCGGGCGAGGACCTTGTACGCCGCTTCGCCGCCGTGCTCCTTGGTGCTCATGCCCGAAGGCCCGTCTGTCGTCCCGGATTCGCGGTGGCCATGGGGTGATCATCCATCGAGTCCCCCGCGCGCGACCAGTTGGGAGGCGATGACGTTGCGCTGGATCTCGTTGGTGCCCTCGCCGACGATCATCAGCGGCGCGTCGCGGAAGTAGCGCTCCACGTCGAACTCGGTGGAGTAGCCGTAGCCGCCGTGCACGCGGACCGCGTTGAGGGCGATCTCCATCGCGGCTTCGGAGGCGAACAGCTTGGCCATGCCCGCTTCCATGTCGCACCGCTGGCCGCTGTCGTAGCGGTCGGCCGCGTGCAGCACCAGCTGGCGCGCCGCGGTGTACTGCGTGGCCATGTCGGCGAGGTGGTTGCCGACGGACTGGTGCTTCCAGATCGGTTTGCCGAAGCTCTCCCGCTCCTGCGAGTAGCGCAGCGCGTCGTCGAGCGCGGCCCGCGCCACGCCCAGAGCCCGGGAGGCGACCTGGATGCGGCCGATCTCCAAGCCCTTCATCATCTGGGCGAAACCGCGCCCCTCCTCCCCACCGAGCAGCGCGTCGACGGGTGCGCGGTGGTCGTCGAAGGACAGCTCGCAGCTCTCCACGCCCTTGTAGCCGAGCTTGGGCAGGTCCTTGGAGACCGTGAACCCCTCGCCGTGCTCGACGAGGAGGATGCTGATCCCCCGGTGCCGCGGCTC
This sequence comes from Saccharopolyspora terrae, assembly GCF_004348435.1. Classification (NCBI taxonomy): domain Bacteria; kingdom Bacillati; phylum Actinomycetota; class Actinomycetes; order Pseudonocardiales; family Pseudonocardiaceae; genus Saccharopolyspora; species Saccharopolyspora terrae. The sequence continues at coordinate 37,872 of NZ_SMKS01000043.1, forward strand.
GGCCCCCGGATCGGTCTTGCACAGCAGAGCGACCAGCTGCGATCGGCGGGCGTTGGTGATCCAGGTCTTCGAACCGTTGATCACGTAGTGATCGCCGTCGCGGCGCGCGCTGGTGGTCAGCGCCTGCAGGTCGGAGCCTCCGCCGGGTTCGGTCAGCGCCATGGTCGCCCGGATCTCGCCGGTGGCCATCTTCGGCAGGTAGCGCTGCTTCTGCTCCTCGGTGCCGAAGGTGTGGATCAGCTTGGAGACCACGGTGTGCCCGCCCATGGCCCCCGCCAGGCTCATCCAGCCGCGCGCGAGCTGCTCGGTGACCTGCACGTAGCACGGCGTGGACACCGCGACCTCCCCGTACGGCTCGGGGATGGCGAGGCCGAAGATGCCGAGCCGCTTCATCTGCTCGATCAGCTTCTCGGGGTAGTCGTTGGCGTGCTCCAGCTCGCGAGCCACCGGGCGCACGTCGCGGTCGACGAAGTCGCGGACGGTGTCGACGATGGCCTGCTCTTGTTCGTTGAGGCTGTTCACGCGGGTTCCTTCTCCTGGTCGTGGACGACTTCCCCGGGAAGATGCTCGGCCAGGACCTCCGCAGCCCGCCTCCAGTCCACATCGGACAGCAGGGCTGGGACGTCCTCGCCGCAGTCGGCGATCTTGGCCGTCATGTCCTGTTCGGACGGTGGGCGTCCGGGTGATCCCGGGGGGAGCTGCAGGGCGACGTCGTGCCGCGTCCCGTCCGCCAGCGTCACGGTGATGTCGACCTGGCCGGCGAGAAGCCAGTCACCACCCGCTGCTTCGGTCACCTTCACGAGCTTCAGCAGGCGCTGGGCCTCGGGGCGGTTGACCGCCCGGTCCGTGAAGCTGCCGAAGCCGGGATGGGGGTCCAGCAACGCGGTGGCCACGGCGTACTCCATGCTGAACTTGCCCTGCAGACCGGTGTTCGGGCGGTGGTGGATCAGCGGCTGCACGGTGCAGGCCGGGGTGCGCACCTCGATCTCGGCCACCTCAGCCGGGGCGATCGGCGCGGGGAGCTGTTCGCGCAGCGCGCTGATCGGCCGTTGCAGCGCGTAGCAGCAGGGGAACACCTTGATCGCCAGACCGCCGGGAACCGCGGGTCCGGTCACGTCGATCCGCTCGGGTTCACCTCCGACCAGGCGCAACCAGGCGTCCAACGCGGTCGGGTCGGCCGTGGCCCCAGCGGCCGCCAGCCGGGCCGCGCGAACACCGGCATCCGCGGCGAACCCGACCTGCAACGACTTGCCCGAAGACCCGAACGCGCGCTGCACTCCCCCGGCGGCCGGAACCGCCAGGGCCATCGCCGTCGCGATCTGCTCGCGCGACAACCCGAGGGCCACGGCGGCGCAGGCGGCGGCAGCGGGCGCACCGGCGGTGCAGGTCGCGTGCCACCCGCTCGCGTAGTGCGACCAGCCCAGCGCCATCCCGATCCGCGCCATGACACCCGCACCGGCCAGGTAGGCGCGCGCATCGCCGCCCGCCGCGAGCGTCGCGGGCACGCACACCACGCTGATGTGGGCGGTGGACTCCATGTGCAGGTCGTCGAAGTCCAGGACGTGCCCCACCGCAGCCCAGCGCGCGGCGTCGGGTAACCCGGCGGAGATCCGCACCAGGTCGTCATCGCGGGCGGCGAGGGTGACCGCGAGGGTGTCGACCAAGGAGCGCTGCGCGAGCGCCAGATCCTCGGCATCGGGGACGAGTTCGTGCGCCCATCGCGCCAGCGCCTCAGCGGCCGAGTCCATCCGCGCTCCCGATCGCGCACGGCCCGTGCCACGCGAGCCCGGAACCGGGATCGCCGCAGAGCACCGCGCAGGTCGATGACAATGTACGGCCAATCCTGCAAGCACGAACACGGGCTGTCAACGCCCACATCCAGCGACAACGTCCGCGACGTGCACTCAGCTCTCCCCTTTTCGGTTTGACACCCTCCAAGACCGGCGAGACACTGTCGAAGCTTTGGCCGTACATATCTGAGTACCGGTTCCCGGCAGTCGGCCGGTGTCAACTCCGGCACGAATCGCAGACTCCGCCAGCACCGACGTCACCGCAGGGACGAGGGCCGCGCACCACCCGGCCCGCCACCAGCGTCCTCGCACTTCCACAACGCCCGCAGAGGTGATCGATGAAGACCCGCGCTGCAGTCCTGGAAGAGGGAAGCAAGGAATTCGAGATCGTCGAACTCGACGTCGACGAACCACGCGTCGGGGAGGTGCAGATCAAGTTCACCGCCTCCGGGTTGTGCCACTCCGATCTCCACCTCACCGACGGCGTCTACGGCGATTCGCCCCGGTATCCCATCGTCGGTGGCCACGAGGGCGCCGGGATCATCGAGGCGGTCGGGCCCGGCGTGACCCACGTCGAACCCGGCGACCACGTGGTGTGCAGCTTCATGCCCAGCTGCGGCGTCTGCCGGTACTGCGCCTCCGGGCATTCGAACCTGTGCGACCTGGGCGCGAACATCCTCAAGGGCCACATGCCCGACGGCACCTTCCGCTACCACCGCGACGGCCGCGACCTGGGCGGGATGTGCATGCTCGGCACGTTCTCCGAACGCGCCACGATCCCGGCCCGCTCGGCGGTGAAGGTCGACCCGTGGCTTCCGCTGGAGGTGGCGGTTCTCGCCGGCTGCGGTGTTCCGACCGGCTGGGGCTCCGCGGTCAACGCAGGCGGCGTGAAAGTGGGTGACACCGCGGTCATCTACGGATCGGGCGGTGTCGGCATCAACTCCGTGCAGGGCGCGGCCTACGCCGGCGCCAAGTACGTGGTGGTCGTCGACCCGGTGGAGTTCAAGCGCGAGACCGCGCTGAAGCTCGGCGCGAGCCACGCCTTCGCCGACGCCGACGAAGCCGCCGCCAAGGTCAACGAGCTGACCTGGGGCGAAGGTGCCGACCAAGCGATCCTGACGGTCGGCGTCATGGACGAGATCGTCGTCCGCCAGGCCTTCGACATCGTCGGCAAGGGCGGCACGATCGTCGTGGTCGGGCAGGCGAACCCGGAGAAGCTGACGATCCAGCTGCCCAGCGCGATGTTCACCCGCAACGAGAAGGTCATCAGGGGCGCGCAGTTCGGCTCGTGCAACCCGCAGTACGACATCGTCAAGCTGCTGCGGTTGTGGAACGCCGGTCGTCTCAAGCTCGACGAGCTCGTCACCAAGACCTACGCGCTCGACCAGGTCAACGAGGGCTACCAGGACCTCAAGGACGGAAAGCTCATCCGCGGGGTCATCGTGCACCAGTGAGGGAGGCTCGACATGTCCGACAACGACAAGATCAAGGTCACGATCATCCCGACCGGAACGATGCACGCCGATCTCACCTGGCTGCTGATCGACCCGTCCCGGATGGCGACCCAGAAGCAGCCGGACAAGCAGCGCGACTGGGTCGAGGTACCCACGCACGTCGTCTACCTGGAACACCCCAACGGTCAGAAGCTGATGTGGGACGCGGGGGTCCCGCGGGACTGGGAGGACCGCTGGGGTCCGACCGGGCTCGACCAGTTCTTCCCGGTCGACGCAGCGCCCGAGGAGGAGTGGCTCGACTCCAGGTTGAAGCAGCTGGACCTGGCACCCGACGACATCGACTACCTGGTGCTGTCGCACCTGCACATGGACCACGCGGCGAACGCGAAGTTCTGGCAGCGGGCCGGCACGACGATCATCGTCGACGAGAAGGAGAAGGAGGGCGCGTTCTCCTTCGACGGCTACAACAAGGGCGCGCACATCAAGTCCGACTACGACGGGCTGGAGATGAGCACGATCAACGAGGACACCGAGCTGCTGCCCGGCGTCACGCTGCTGCGCACCCCCGGCCACACGTGGGGAACGATGAGCCTGCAGGTCGACCTCGCCGACGCGGGAACCATGCTCTTCGCCTCGGACTCGTTGTACCGCAAGGAGTCCTACGGTCCGCCGGCCGTCGGCGCAGGCATCGTCTACGACTCGGTGGCCTGGCTGGAATCCGTGGAGAAGATTCGCGGCATCCAGGAGCGGACGAACGCGCAGGTGATCTACGGGCACGACCCGGAGCAGATCACCCGGCTCCGAACCGGCCCGGGCAACTACTACACGTGATCCCCCGCCCGGCCCGCTCGCGGGCCGGGCGCTGCACTCGGAGGTGAGCTGGTCATGCCGATGTACGACTACGCCTGCACCTGCGGGACCAGGTTCGAGCGCATGGTCCCCTCGTGGTCTTCGCCGGCGCCCGATTGCCCGGACTGCGGAGCGACGACCAGACGCCGCCCGCCCTCCCCCTCGATGCACGGGCTCGCCGCACCCCCTGCGCCGATGACGTCGGCCCCGCGGTCCTGGGAAGGCCTCAACAACGGGGATCGGGACACCGTCACGCACTGGCGCCGGGCGGTGGAGGCGCGCAGGGAGTTCGAAGCGCGCCACCCCGAGCACCGGCAACGGCGCGACGCCATCGCCGCTCACGAGGGCCGCTTCGAGCGCACCCCGCTCACCTACCGAGAACTGGCCTCGCGGGCGGCGACCAGCGGAGACGCCAACCAAGCAGCAGCCGAGGCCAGCCGCGACAGGCGGACCGACCCGAGGCCGCGCGACGAGCTCTAGGCGCTGGGGCTGGGGTCCGAGGCGGGTGCGCTGCGTCGGGGGCGGACCGGGTGGCCGGAGAGGATCGAGACCCGGTTGAAGGCGTTGATGGTGATGGCCGCCCAGGTCACCACGGATGCCTCGTCGTCGGACAGGACCGTCCGGACCCGGGCCAGGGTGGCGTCGTCCGGGTGCTGGTCGGCGACCAGCGTCACCGCCTCGGTCAACTCCAGGGCCGCTCGTTCCTTGTCGCTGAACAGGTCGGTCTCCCGCCAGGCCGGCAGCACGCCCAGGCGCTGCGCGGTGTCCCCAGCGTCGAGCGCGAGCTGCGTGTGCCGGTCCAGGCAGAAGGCGCACCCGTTGAGCTGGGACGCCCGGACGTTGACCAGTTCCATCAGGACGCGGTCCAGCCCGATCTCGCGCGCCTTCGCGCGGATCTCGGTCGCGGTCGAGGTCAGCGCCTTGAACGCGGTCGGTGTCTGCTTGTCCAGGAAAATCCGGTCCGGCATCGGGCCCTCCGCCTTCGTTCGCGCACCGCGGCCGGCGCACCAGTGGTCCTGCTGCCGTGGAAGCTACCCGAACGGTGCGCGCGGGAGACCGCGGGACGATCAGCCGACCGGAGGCAGCGGGCCCAGCAGCCGCGCGGCGTTGCCGCCTCGGATCGCTTCGGTGGTGGTGGCGTCCAGGTCGGCTTCCAGCAACCGGTGCACCGGGTCCTCGACACCCATGTCGAACGGGTAGTCGCTGCCCAGCGTCACCTGCCCGGCGCCCATCGCGTCGACCAGGTGGCGCAGCTGCTGCGGGGTGTAGACGAGGGAATCCACGAAGGTGCGGCGCAGCAGCTCGCTGGGCGGTGCTTCGGTGGTGCGGGCGTCGCCCCGGACCTGCCAGGCGTGATCGGCTCGCACGAGGTAGCTGCCGAGGTAGCCGCCGCCGTGCGCCGACCAGATCCGCAGACCCGGGTGGCGTTCGAGCAGACCGGAGAAGGCGAGCCGCGACAGCGCCAGGGCCGTTTCCACCGGGTTGCCGACGGTGTTGAACAGGTAGTAGGCGTTGAGCCGTTCGCCCAGCGTGCAGCCCCAGGGGTGGATCAGCACGGCGGCGCCGAGCTCGTCCGCCGCAGCCCAGAACTCCGCCAGGGACGGGTCGTCGAGCTCCACCCCGGGCGCGGCCGAGGTGGAGATCTGCACGCCGCGCAGCCCCAGCTCCCGCACGGCGGTCCGCAGCTGCTCCACCGCCAGGTCCGGGTGCTGCAGCGCGACGGCGCCGATGCCGACCAGCCGGTCCGGCCGCCGCGAGCAGCACTCCGCGACGGCCTCGTTGGTGAGCGCGGTGATGCGCTCGGCGAGCCCGCGCTCCGCCCAGGCGTGCGGCAGCGGCACCGGGCTCACGGCCTGGACGTCCACGCCGGCGCGGTCCATCGCGGCGATGCGCACGTCCACGTCGGTGAGCTTCACCGCGAGGGAGCGGATCTGCTCGACGTTGTAGGATGCCGACTCCGGTCCGAGCGCGGCCGCGTCGGCGGCGCGCTGCCCCGCCAGGCCCGGTTCGTCGGCGATCAGCTCGTCGACGGCGGGCACTCCGAGGTGGGCGTGCACATCGACACTGGGCATCGTCTTTCCTCCAAGCTCAGTCACAGCGGGGCCATCGCCGCCATGGTGACCTCGTAGGCCGCGGCGTCGGGGTCGATGTCGAGGCTGTGGTCCTGCTCCCAGCGGCCGATGCGCTCGGAACCCTCGACGACGGTCTTGCAGCGCTCGAAGCGCCGCCGCATGAACCCGTCGAGGACCTGCTCGACGGATTCGTGCGCGGTGACCTCCTCGGCGAGCACGACACCGTCTTCGATGGCCTGCGCGCCGCCTTGTCCGCAGTGCGGGGAGGTTCCGTGCGCCGCGTCGCCGATCAGCAGGACGCGGCCCCGGTACCACGGCTCGGGCAGCAGGATGTTGTCCACCGGGCGGTAGACGATTTCGGCGTCGTCGCGCACCAACTCGCGGTGCTCGGCGACCGCTCCCCCGTACTCGGCGAGCCGGTTGCGGTACTCCGCGGCCAGCCCCTCCTGCGGGAGCTGCACGGGGGCGCCGTCGGGCACCTTCTCGATGGTGAGCATGTACATCAGGTCCGGGGCCAGCGGGACGAATCCCGCCGTCCCCCGCGAACCCCGGTACACCCACAGCCGGTCGAGCTCGGGGATCCGCGGCAGGTTGATGCGCCAGGCGACCTGCCCGGTGAACTTGGCCTTGAGGTGCGAGCCGAACAGCTGCTCGCGGAGCCGCGAGTACAGGCCGTCGGCGCCCACCACGAGGTCGTAGGAGCCCTGCCGCCCGTCGCTGAACCCGACGTGCACCTCATCCGGCGTCTGGTCCACTGTGGATGCGGTGACGCCGGCCCGGATGTCCGTGCCGACCTCCCGCGCGGCCGAGACCAGGATGTCGTGCAGCCTGCGGCGGGTGATGCCGTTGTTGGGCGGCAGACCCGGGATGACGGAAGGCAGGGTGTCGTCCCGGAGCACCGTCTCGCCGTCGGCGGTCAGGCTGCGCACGCCGCACATAGGATATCCCTGCGCCGCGCACTGCTCGGCCAGTCCGAGCTGGTCCAGCGCGCGCAGCGCGTTGCCGGGCTGGATGATCCCGACGCCGTAGACCGTCCACTCGGCGCTCTTCTCGATCAGCTCGACCTCGACGCCGGTGCGGCGCAGCGCGATGGCCGCCGAGAGGCCGCCGATCCCGCCGCCGACGATGAGCACGCGTCGCACGCTCATCGCGATCCGCCCGCCTGCTCACCGAAGAAGTCGCGCACGTTCTCGCCCGCGACGGCCGCGTCCTGCTTCTCGGCGGCCTCGCCCGCGGGCAGCGGCCAGGACTCGTGGAAGCCCTCGGGCGCTTCGACGTTGCGCCAGATGCTCTGCCCCGGGTTGCCGCCCGCGGCCTGGTAGGTGGTGGTCTCCCAGTCGGGCATGGTGTTGACCCAGCCGCCGGCGTTGATCTCCATGCGGAACCCGCCGGGCTCCCGGACGTAGAGGTAGGTGATCTCGTCGATGCCGTGCACGCCCGGCCCGAACTCGATCGGGGTGTCGTTGGCCAGGAAGACCTCGGCCGCGCGCTCCACGTCCAGGCGCTGGTCGACCCGGAAGGCGATGTGGTGGGCGCGTCCGGTCATGCCGCTGAAGTCGGGGACCAGCGCGAGGTCGTGCGTGGAGCGAATGCCGTTGCAGGTCAACGTGGAGAACACCTCGAAGCCCGGTTCGACCTCGGTCTGCGCGGTGTGGCGGGCGCCGAGCCGCTTGTAGAAGTCGATGTCGCCGCGCATGTTCTGGGTCGGCATGGTGACGTGGTCGAGGTAGCGGGCCCCGATCCCCTTGCCGGAGAAGCGCTGCGGCCGGTTCTTGATCACCGGGTCCTGCTGCTCCGGCGGGGCCTGGTAGCGGTCGACGTCCCAGAACACCTCGTGCAGGTGCCTGCCGTGCGGGGCGCGGTACTGGTAGGTGGCGCCGTGCCCGGCCCAGTCATCGACCCAGCCCACCGCTTCCTCGGTGTCGGCCAGCCGCTTGGCGACGATCTCCGGGTCCTCCGGGCCGTAGGTGCGCCAGCCGATCCGGCCGACACCGGGTTCGCGGCCCTCGGTGATGATGAGGCTCGAGTGCAGCCACTCCGCCCAGCCGCGCAGGTAGACCGACTGCCCCTCGCGGGTGGTCTCCTCCAGGCCGAAGACCTCCTTCATCCACTCGACGGTCTCGGCGGGCTTCGGGCTGATCAGCTCGACGTGGGCGAGCTGGGACAACAAGATCTCGGACATGCGGCACTCCTCGGTGCGTGGGAAGGTCTTTCAGGCGAGGCAGGTCAGGGGACGGCCGCCGTTGTAGGCGACCATGTCGCGCAGCGCGGCTCCGGCGTCGAGCGGCTGCCCGGACTCCTCGGCGTAGGCGCTGTGCAGGTTGCCGACGATGCGCTCGCCGTCGGTCCAGTCGGCGAACCGGCCGAGGTCGGTCTCCTGGGCCAGTTCCAGCGGGCTCACCCCGGCTTCCCGGCCGCGGGCGGCGAGGTCGAGGACGAAGCGCAGGTAGCCCAGCACCTCGTCGACGACCTCCGGGCCGCACACCGGACCGTGGCCGGGCACGATCGTGGTGGCCCCCAGCGGCGCCAGGAAGTGCTCGAGGACGTCGATGGAGCCCCGCACCGATCCCGAGAGCAGGAACGGGGTTCCGCCGTTGAACAGCAGGTCGCCGGCGAAGAGCACGGAGCGCTCCGGGATCCACACCACGACGTCGTTGGTGGTGTGCGCGGTCCGTCCGGGGTGGATCAGCTCGCAGCGCAGGTCGTCGACCCACACCGCGATCCGGTCGGTGAAGGTCAGGAACGGCAGCTGGAGTTCGAGATCTCCGTAGTCCACATCGGACCAGATGCCGTCGTTCCCGGGCAGGCCGAGCGCCCGCATCTCCGGGCGGGCCTGCTCGTGCGCGACGATCGTGGCGTTCGGGAAGAACCCGTTGCCCGCCGTGTGATCGGGGTGGTGGTGGGTGTTGACCAGCGTCCGCACGGGCGCTGCCGTCACCTCGGCGACGGCGGCGAGCAGGTCTCGGGTGCGGCGTTCGGTCGCGCACGCGTCCACGCACAGCACCCCGGAGGACCCGACGACGAAACCGCTGTTGTTGATCATCCAGCTTCCGTCGGGCTGCACGAAGGCGTGGATCCCGTCGGAGACCTCCTGCGCCCGTCCCGGGCCCGGCCGGCTCATCGGGGCTCCGGAACGCAGGTGTTGCGCTGCACGCCGATGCCCGAGATCCCCGCCTCCAGCACGTCGCCCGGCTGCAACCAGCGCTGCCACTTGCCGCCGTTGCCCGCGGGGCTGCCGGTGAGGATCAGATCGCCCGGGCGCAGCGTGGTGGCCGTGGACACGGCCGACACCAGCGCTTCGACGTCGAAGAGCAGGTTCGCCGCGACGTCGGACTGCTTGCGCTCCCCGTTGAGGTCGAGGGTGATCTCCAGTTCCCGGTAGTCCGCCAGCTGCTCGGTCGGGACGATGAACGGCCCGGTCGGCAGGAAGGTGGGCCGGTTCTTCGCCCGGATCCAGTCACCGCCCAGCGGCCGGTGCTCAGCGGGGAACTGGAGGTCGCGGGCGCTGACGTCGTTGCAGACGGTGAAGCCGGCGACGTGCTCCATGGCGCGTTCGCGCGGCACCCGGTGCGCGGTCTTGCCGATGACGGCCGTCAGCTCGACCTCCCAGTCGACCTGCGAGGACTCGGCCGGCAGCAGCACGTCGTCGTCCGGTCCGCAGATCGCGGCGGGCAGGCCGCTGAAGAAGAACGGGCTTCCCGTTCGGGCCTTGTCGTCCATCATGCGCTCGGCGTCGCGGCGCAGCTCCTCATCGCTGCGGGTGTCGTCGACGTCCCGGCTGGACAGGACGATCTCGGCGACGTGGCTACGGTAGTTGGCGCCCGCCTGGATGATCTGGCGCGGCTCCACCGGGGCCTGAACGGTCAGCTCCGCCAGCGGAATCCCGCCGCCGTTCGACAGCGCCGCCGCGAGCTCCGGCAGCTCGTCCCGCTTCGCCTCCCAGTCGTCCAGCAGGTCCCGAACGGTCCCCGCACCGTCCAGCCGCAGCACCCGGTCGCCCGCGACGAGACCGGCGAAACTGCCGGAACCGTCGGAGAAAGTGCCCAGGGCGTAGCCGTCCACCCGTCGTGTCATCGCGTCCTCCTTCGACGCGTTCGACGCTAAGGCGGACGGGGTGAGCGCGGAAATGCGCGGCGTGAATACCAGCTATGGCAGGACGGCCAGCAGCTGCTCGCGCAACCAGCGGTGCGCGGGGTCGGCGTCCCGGCGGCTGTGCCAGTAGGCGGATTCGCGCACCGGGCGCAGCGGGAACTCCGGTTCCAGCAGTGCGATCCCGGCGGCGGGCGCGAGCTGCCTGCCGAGGCTCTCCGGGATGATCGTCACCAGGTCGGTGCCCGCCATCAGGAACGGCATGGTGATGAAGTTGACCGAGGTGACCTCCACCCTCGGGGTGACTCCGGCCCGTTCGATGTCCTCGTCCATCAGGCTGCACCCGTTCGGCGGCGCGTAGGCCAGGTACGGGTACCGGTCGAGCGCCTCCAGCGGGAGCGATCCGCCCGCCAGCGGGTGCTGCGACCAGACCGCTCCGACGTACCGGTCGCGGACCACCGGCGCGCTCGAGCAGGATGAGGACACCATGCTCTCGGCGAGCACCTCCGGCAGGATGACCAGGTCGATCTCGTCGCGCTCGATCATGCGCGCGGCGTCGCCGGACAGCGCACCCATCTCCAGCCGGACGTTGGGCATCAGCCCGTTCACCCGTTCCAGCAGCGGGCGCATGATCACGACGCCGACGTAGTCGCTGGAGGCCAGGTTGAAGGTCCGCTCGTCGTGGGCGGGGTCGAAGTCCGGGGGTGCGACGATGTGCTGCTCGATCGTCCCGAGCACCTCCCGCACCGGCTCGATGAGCGCTTCACCGCGCGGTGTCAACCGCAGGTAGCGCCCCTGCTTGACCAGCAGCGGGTCGCCCAGGAGCTTGCGCAGCCGAGCCAGGGCGGTGCTCGTGGCGGGCTGGGACATGTGCAGCCGCTCGGCGGCGCGGGTGACGTTCTGCTCGCGCAGCAGCGCGTCGAGCACGACCAGCAGGTTGAGATCGACCTGTCCCAGATTCACGCCCGTACCTCCCGCATCGTCACCGCCGCGATCCTACGAGCCATCCACCGCGCGAATACCAGCCAGCCGATCCGCGCATTTCCGCCGAGGCGCTCCGGCTGCCTAGCATCGCCGTGGATCTTCGAGGAGGCATCATGCGCATCGTCCGGCACCGGTCGGATCAGGGCCCGCGGCTCGCCGTGCTCGACGACGAGGACGTCCTGATCGACCTGCCCGCAGGACTCGACCTTCCGACGCTGCTGGCCGACGACGGCAGGCTGGCCGACACCGCCGACACCTCGCTGCGCACCGCCGCCCGGGGGCCGGCTCTCGACGAGGCCGACCTCATGGCGCCGCTGGACCCACCGACAGTGCGGGACTTCTCCACCTTCCCCGAGCACACCGCGGGCATCGCCAGGAACCTGGATTCGAACGCCGTGGTCCCGGAGGAGTTCTGGGAGATCCCCGCGTTCTACTTCTCCAACCCCTACGCCACCGTCGGCCCGCACGACGACGTGCCCGTGCCGCCCGGTTGCGAGCGCTTCGACTTCGAGCTGGAGGTCGCGGCCGTCGTCGGCCGCGCGGGCAGCGACCTCACCGTGGCAGAAGCCGCCGAGCACATCGCGGGTTTCGTGGTGTTCAACGACTTCTCGGCGCGCGACGTGCAGTTCCACGAGATGCGGCTGAGGCTCGGCCCGGCCAAGGGCAAGGACACCGCCACGTCGCTGGGCACCATGTTCGTGACCGCCGACGAACTGCGCGACCGCGCCTCGGGCACCTCCTACGACCTGACCATGCGGGTGCTGGTCAACGACGAGGAGATCGGCACCGACACGGTGGACAACATGGCCTGGAGCTTCCCCGCGCTGGCCGCCTACGCCTCGCGCGGGACCTCGATCCGGCCCGGTGACCTGCTGGGATCGGGCACCTGCCGCAACGGGTGCCTGGCGGAGCTGTGGGGCCGGTACGGCCAGGACTTCCGCCCGCCGCTGCGGCCCGGTGACGTGGTCACCACCGAGGTGGAGCTGCTCGGCGGCACCCGCAACCGGATCGTGCCGGGAACCCCACCCCACGAGATCCGGCCCGGGGCCTGACCAACGCCCTGTCAGGAGTCCGGGAACTGAACGCCGATCAGGTCCTGCGAGACCTTCCACATCCGCTGTGCGTCGTCGGTGCTGCGCAGGCGGGAGTACAGCTCCTGCTCCCCCGGCGGGCCGGAGAGGTGGCGAAAACCGCTGGGCCCGTACAGCCGACCACCGGCGTCGGGTGCGGTCGCAGCGAGAAGCGCTGGCAGCAGCGCCGTTTCGACCTTCCCCACCAGGACTCCGCGAGCCGACAGCGCTCGGATGACCCGCACCGCCGCGGTGTCGCGCCCGCGGCCGACCTCCGGGCGCGCGGCGAGGAGGTTGGTGGGCGTCACGCCGGGGTGGGAGAGGTTGCTCGTGATGCCCCAGCCGTTCTCCCGGCTGCGGCGTTCGAGCTCCAGCCCGAACAGCCCGAACGCGATCTTCGACTGGCTGTAGGCCTGGTTGCCGTTGTAGCGCCGCTCCCACTGGAGATCGCCCCAGTTGATGGAGTGCCGGTCGGCGGCGATGCTGATCTGCGAGGTCACCCGCGCCTGGCCCGCGCGCAGGAGCGGCAGCAGCCGGGCCACCAGGGCGACGTGCCCGAGGTGGTTGGTCCCGAACTGGAGCTCGAAACCGTCCTCGGTGACCTGCCGCTCGGGCGGCGTCATGACGCCGGCGTTGTTGACCAGGACGTGGATCGGCCTGCCCTCCGCGGTGAGCTGGTCGGCCAGCTCGGCGACCGATGCCAGCGAGGACAGGTCCAGGTCCCGCAGCGACACCGAGGCCTGCGGGTGCCCGCGTCGGATCTCCGCGAGCGCGGCCTCGCCCTTGCGCCGGTTGCGGACCGGCATGACGACCTCGGCACCCGCCGCCGCGAGCCGGGCGGCCAGCCCCAGACCGACGCCGTCGCTGGCGCCGGTGACCAGAGCGAGCCGGCCGGTGAGATCGGGAACCCGGATGTCCGGTGCGTTGTGCGCCATGAGCTCTTCCTCCCCAACACGAGATGACACCTGTCAGATTAGACGTATTCTGACAGGCGTCAAGTAGGGTCCGGGAGCGAGCACGCGCACAGCCACGGGGAGAATGAGCGCATGACGGCAGAGGAGTCGGTGACCACGCGCGGCCCGGGGCGACCTTCAGCGGCCACGCCTCCGGCACCCGCCGAAGCCGAGGTGCTCCGCCTCGGCATGGAGGCGTTCGCCGAGCTCGGCTACGACCGCACCTCGGCCAGGGAGCTGGCGCGACGGCTCGGCGTCAGCCACAACTTCATCAACGACCGCTACGGCTCCAAGGCCAACTTCTGGCGCGCCGTGGTCGATTCGGCGTTGGCCGACGACCAGCGGGAACGACGGCAGCTCCTCGACGCCGACCTGGACGACGCCGAGCTCGTCCGGGCCGTGATCACCCACTTCTACCAGGCCGCCGTGGAGGCTCCGCTGCTCGGACGGGTGCTGGCCGACGAGTTCGCCCACGAGTCCGAGCGCCTCGACTACCTCTACGACAACTACGTCAACCCCACGTTGGCACCGCTCGTCCCGGCCGTCGAACGGCTCATGGCCGAGGGGCGCATGCCCAGCGTGCCAGTGGACGTGCTCTTCTTCGCCGTCATCAGCCCCGTCGCGGCGCTGGTGCAGCTCCCGCTCGCGCACCGACTCGGCCGCGCCCGGCCGGTGACCCGGGCAAGCCAGGAGAGAACTGCGGACCAACTGGCCGATCTCATCACAGGCGGTCTCCTCGACCGGGCCTGAGGAATCCCCTAGCTGTAGTGCCTTGGGAGGTTGTGAACGGGTGACACGGGGTCGGATGATCTTGGAATGAGTGAGGACCTCCGGGTTCGGTGTGGATCACCACAATCTGCACCGATCACCAGGAGGTCCTCGTGTGTCACCGTAACGCTCCGCTGACCGAGACGGGCA